>NZ_AGVX02000157.1 GCF_000239155.1 Actinoalloteichus spitiensis RMV-1378 | reverse complement strand
GGGCCGGGGCGCCCCGGCCCTTCCTAAGATCACTCTCGACAGTGCGACACCCGGGCGAAGGGAAGACCGACACGTGCGCGTCCGCCGCATCGTGACCACCAGGGAGGGTGGCCGCTCCTCCGGGCCCTACCAGGCCTTCAACCTGGGGGACCACGTCGGTGACGACCCGACCGCCGTCGCGGCGAACCGCCGGCGTCTCGCCAGTGAGCTCGGCCTGCCCCCGGACCGCCTGGTGTGGATGGAACAGGTGCACGGCCGAGGTGTGACGACCGTCGAGGGACCGCGCGCGCAGCCGGTGGAGGCGACCGACGCCCTGGTGACGGCCGAACCCGGACTGGCCCTGGTGGTCCTGGTGGCCGACTGCGTGCCGGTCCTGCTCGCCGACCCGGTCGCCGGGGTGGTGGCCGCCGTCCACGCGGGACGGATCGGCACCAGGGTCGGCGTGCTGCCGGCTGCCCTGGCCGCGATGGAACGCGCCGGAGCCCGGTTGGGCGACGTCGAGGCGCTGCTGGGGCCGGCGGTGTGCGGGGACTGCTACGAGGTGCCGGAGGCGATGCGCGCCGACGTCGAGCGGCACGTCCCGGGCACGGCGTGCCGCACGCGCCGGGGTACTCCCGGACTCGACCTCCGGGCGGGCCTGCTGGGGCAGCTGACCGAGGCCGGTGTTGGCCGGGTCGGCGCGGACCCCCGCTGCACCGTGGAGTCCCCGGAACTGTTCAGTCACCGGCGCGAGGCGCCCACCGGGCGGTTCGCCGCGGTGACGTGGTTCGAACGGAGCTGACCCGTGACCGAGGACCGCGCCAGCGAGCTGGCGGAGCGACTGCGGACGGTGCGCCGTCGCCTGGCCGACGCCGAGCGGGCCGCCGGCAGGGCGCCGGGTTCGGTGCGCCTGGTGGCGGTGACGAAGAACTTCCCGGCGGAGGACGTGGCGCTGTTGGCCGACCTCGGTCTGACCGAGTTCGGCGAGAGCCGGGACCAGGAAGCTCGGCCCAAGATCGACCGGTTCGCCGAGCTGCGCTCCGTTCCCCGGCCGACCTGGCACATGGTCGGCCGCCTCCAGCGGAACAAGGCGAGGGCGGTGGCGCGCTGGGCGGACGTCGTCCACTCCGTCGACAGCACCCGGCTCGTCGAGGCGTTGCGTGCCGGGGTGCGGGTCGCCCTCGACCAGGGCCACCGGAGCCGTCCCCTCGACGTGCTCGTCCAGGTCAGTCTCGATGAGGACGCTGACCGTGGTGGTTGCCCACCCGGGCAAGCGACAGTTCTCGCGGAGAACATAGCCCAGACGAGTGAACTGAGGCTGCGCGGCGTGATGGCTGTCGCGCCATTGGGTGGCAATCCCCTGACGGCGTTCCATAGTCTCGCTAGCGTGTCCGATCAGATCCAGCGCCACCATCCGGGAGCCACCGAAGTCTCCGCCGGGATGAGTGGGGACATGGAACACGCCATCGCGGCGGGGTCAACCCTCGTGCGTGTCGGAACCGGTCTGCTGGGTACCCGGAAGTTAGCCTCGCCTTGAGGTTGACGGGGAAACCACGGCGGTCAGCTGGCCGTCGGGACGTGTGGTACGGGGGGAAGCTGAGGCCGACGGCCTGGCGGACCGGGAGGCGGGGAAGGGCTGTCCATGAGCGCGTTGCACAAGCTGAAGGCCTACTTCGGAATGGTCCCCACCGACGACTTGGAGGCGTACGACGAGTCGTCGTCTGGCTACCGGGACGGGTACCAAGATGGTGATGACTACGACTCCTACGGCGACCGGACCGCGACCCGTGGCCGCCGCTCCAGCTCCTACCGAGGCGGCTACCGCCCCGCCGAGTTCGAGGACGACGACGAGGACTTCTCCGCCGAGGGGGAGCGGCCCTGGCCCCGCCGGCAGTGGTCGGGCGGGGACGCCCCCACCCGGGGAGCCCTGGCCGTGGACCCGCAGCGGGAACCCGTTACCCGGATCCGCCCGGCGCCCGAGCCGGCGAGCAGCGTCATGAGCAGGATCACGACACTGCACCCGAAGACCTACAAGGAAGCCAGGACCATTGGGGAGCACTACCGGGACGGGACCCCGGTCATCATCAACCTCACGGAGATGGCCGACGCGGACGCGCAGCGTCTCGTCGACTTCGCCGCCGGCCTGGCGTTCGCGCTGCGCGGGTCGATCGACAAGGTCACCACGAAGGTGTTCTTGCTCTCACCGGCCAACGTCGACGTCACCGCCGAGCAGCGCAAGAAGCTCGCCGAGGGCGGGCTGTTTGGCCGCGGCTGACTAGTGGCAGAGTGAAGAGCGTGGATGCGGTCCGGATCGTCCTGTACTACGTGTTGTTCTTCTTCTGGCTGCTGCTGATGGCCAGGATCGTGGTCGAGCTCGTGCGGTCGTTCGCCCGCGAGTGGCGACCCAACGGAGGGGTTGCGGTCGCGCTGGAGACCATCTACACAGTGACAGACCCACCCGTTCGTGCGCTGCGTCGGCTCATCCCGACCGTCCGGATCGGCGGCGTGGGGCTGGACTTGTCGATTATGGTGCTACTGCTGGTTGTCTTCATCGCGATGCAACTGGTTGTGCCTTCCTAACAGGTTTCGACTGGAGCACACGGGGTTACGGGGAGCCCAGGTGCCGCAGAGTCGAGGAGTGCGTGAGGTGATCTGACCATGCCGTCTCTGACCCCCGCCGACGTTCACAACGTCGCGTTCAGCAAGCCCCCGATCGGTAAACGGGGCTACAACGAGGACGAGGTGGACGCCTTCCTCGACCTGGTTGAGTCCGAGCTCGCCAGGCTCATCGAGGAGAACAACGAGCTCCGCAACCAGGTCGAGCAGCTCGACCAGCAGCTCGACAACGCCAGGGCGGACCTGGAGGACGCCAGGGCGAACGCCGGGTCGGTGACGGCGGTCCGGCCGGTGGACGAGCCGCGCCGGCTCGCTCCGGTCCCGCCGCCCACCCCGATGGAGCAGACCTCCCCGGGCGGCGACCACCACGTGCAGGCCGCCAAGGTGCTGGGGCTCGCCCAGGAGATGGCCGACCGGCTGACCGGTGAGGCCAAGACCGAGGCTGACGGGATGCTCTCGGAGGCACGGGCGAAGTCCGAGCAGTTGCTGTCGGAGGCGCGCACCAAGGCCGACAGCATGATCAACGAGGCCAGGACCCGCTCGGAGACCATGGTGTCCGAGGCCAGGACCAGGTCCGAGACGCTGGAGCGGCAGGCCAGGGAGAAGGCGACCGGCCTGGAGCGGGACGCCCAGCGCAAGCACGCCGAGGTGATGGGGAGCATCACCCAGGAGAAGAACAGCCTGGAGAAGCAGATCGAGGTGCTGCGCACCTTCGAGCGCGAGTACCGCACCCGGCTGAAGACGATGCTCGACTCGCAGCTCCGCGAGTTGGAGGACCGGGGCTCCGCGGTGCCCGAGGGGCGGGCGACCCAGTCCGGTTACACCTTCGGCACGCGGGCGGAGGCCGGCTGACCCGAGTTCCCACTGCTGTGGGCTGACCGCCAGGTGTCCGCCGGGCGACCCGCAGGGGTCGCCCGGCCGCCTCCTGTTCACGCTTTTCGGTGAGAACCGTCCGTGAGCGGTATCCGCTCCTTCGGGGGCGTCTCACCCTGAAGTGCGAGGGCCGGGGTCGGTGGGCCACCTGCGGCGCCGGGCGGCGGCCAGCACCGGCCCGGCAGCGGGCAGCCGTGTGCGTCGCCGAAGGGACCGCTCGCTATGCTGGTGGTCACAGGCACTGATCCGGCCATCACCGGGGAGCCTCCGGAAGAACGGCGCCGCACCGGGCGGCGCCCAGTAGAACCGGACGGGTGGGCCCGTCACAGCCAGACGAGAGGTCGTCGCGGCCGGTGTACCGGCGACGGCGGCAAGCGGGGTGGTACCGCGGTGCGCCGGCGAGTGCGCGTCGTCCCCGTGGGGGCTGGAGTCTCCGAGACTCCGGTCCGTGCGCAGGACGCCAGTCACGACGCCGCAAGGAGCGACACCGATGGCCTACCCCCGGGTCCATCTCACCGGAACACCGCGAGCCGAGGCCGACGGTTCGGCCGCCGGGACCACGACCGCGCCGGAGCAGCGCGGTGTGCCGGCCCAGCCCTCCTTCCCCGACCTCGAACTCGCCGTCCTCGACTACTGGTCCTCGGACCAGACCTTCGCCGCGAGCGTCGAGGCGCGGCCGGCGGGTGAGAACGGCGCCAACGAGTTCGTCTTCTACGACGGCCCCCCCTTCGCCAACGGCCTCCCGCACTACGGGCACCTGCTGACCGGCTACGTCAAGGACGTCGTGCCCCGCTACCGCACCATGCGCGGCGACCGGGTCGAACGCCGCTTCGGCTGGGACACCCACGGCCTGCCGGCCGAGCTGGAGGCGGAACGGCAGCTGGGGATCACCGACAAGTCGCAGATCGACGAGATGGGGGTGGCCGCCTTCAACGAGGCGTGCCGTTCCTCCGTGCTCCGCTACACCGACGAGTGGCGTGCCTACGTCACCAGGCAGGCCCGGTGGGTGGACTTCGACAACGACTACAAGACCCTCGACATCGGGTACATGGAGTCGGTGATCTGGGCCTTCAAACAGCTCTGGGACAAGGGGCTGGTCTACGAGGGCTACCGGGTGCTGCCCTACTGCTGGCGGGACGAGACGCCGCTGTCCAACCACGAGCTGCGGATGGACGACGACGTCTACCAGCGCCGGCAGGACCCGGCCGTCACCGTCGGGTTCCGCCTGACCGGCAACGACTCCGCCCTCGACGGCGCGCACCTGCTCATCTGGACGACCACGCCCTGGACCCTGCCCGCGAACCTGGCGACGGCCGTCCACCCCGAGGTCGACTACGTGCTGGTGGAGTCGGACGGCAGGCGGTTCGTCCTGGCCGAGGCCCGCCTGGCCGCCTACGCGAGGGAACTCGGCGAGGACCCGCTCGTCCTGGCCCGCCACCGCGGCGCCGAGTTGCTCGGGCTGCGCTACGCGCCCCCGTTCCCGTACTTCGTCGGCCGGGAGGGTGCCCACCGGGTGCTCGCCGCCGACTACGTGACCACCGAGGACGGCACGGGGGTCGTGCACATCGCCCCCGCCTACGGCGAGGAGGACAAGGCCGTCACCGACGCCGCCGGCATCGAGCCGGTGACCCCGGTCGACGCCCGGGGCCGGTTCACCTCGGAGGTGCCCGACTACGAGGGGCAGCAGGTCTTCGACGCCAACCCGAACATCATCCGCGACCTGCGGGACCGCACCGGGGGCGCCTCCGAACAGGGCGCGGTGCTCCTGCGGCACGAGACCTACGACCACGCCTACCCCCACTGCTGGCGGTGCCGCAACCCGCTGATCTACCGAGCGGTGTCCTCCTGGTTCGTGCGGGTGACCGAGTTCAAGGACCGCATGGTCGAGCTGAACCAGGAGATCACCTGGTACCCCGAGCACGTCAAGGACGGGCAGTTCGGGAACTGGCTCGCCGGTGCCCGCGACTGGTCGATCTCCCGCAACCGGTACTGGGGAACGCCGATCCCGGTGTGGGTCTCCGACGACCCGAGCCATCCCCGGGTGGACGTGTACGGCTCGCTCGACGAGTTGGAACGGGACTTCGGGGTGCGGCTCACCGACCTGCACCGCCCTTACGTGGACGAGCTCACCCGGCCCAACCCGGACGACCCCACCGGTCGGTCCACCATGCGCCGGGTCCCCGACGTCCTCGACGTCTGGTTCGACTCCGGGTCGATGCCCTACGCCCAGGTGCACTACCCGTTCGAGAACGCGGACTGGTTCGAGCACCACCACCCCGGTGACTTCATCGTGGAGTACATCGGCCAGACCCGTGGCTGGTTCTACACCCAGCACGTGTTGGCGACGGCGCTCTTCGACCGCCCGGCGTTCCGGAACTGCGTGTCGCACGGGATCGTGCTCGGCTCGGACGGCCAGAAGATGTCGAAGTCGCTGCGGAACTACCCGGACGTCAACGAGGTCTTCGACCGCGACGGTTCCGACGCCATGCGCTGGTTCCTGATGGCGAGCCCCATCCTGCGCGGGGGCAACCTGATCGTGACCGAACGGGGGATCCGCGAGTCGCTGCGCAAGGCGGTGCTGCCGCTGTGGAACTCCTGGTACTTCCTGTCGCTGTACGCCAACGCGGAGTCGCTGACCGGGGTGTCCTACGTCGACGGGGCGGAACTGGCCGCCGCCGGGCGTGACGTCTCCGAGCACGTCCTCGACCGCTACGTCCTCGCCAAGACCCACGACCTGGTGCGGCGGGTCACCGAGCGGTTGGACCACTACGACATCGCCTCGGCCTGCGCCGAGGTCCAGGACTTCCTGGAGGTGCTGACCAACTGGTACGTGCGCCGTTCCCGCGACCGGTTCTGGGCCGGGTCGCAGGAGGCGGTGGACACCCTGCACACCGTGCTGGAGGTGACGTGCCGGGTGGTCGCGCCGCTGCTGCCGATGACCTCGGAGGCCGTGTGGCGCGGCCTGACCGGCGGTCGGTCGGTGCACCTGGCGGACTGGCCGGACGCGGACGCGCTGCCCGCCGATCCCGCTCTCGTCGCGGCCATGGACCAGGTCCGGCAGGTGTGCTCCTCGGCCCTGGCCGTGCGGAAGGCGGCCCGGCGCCGGGTTCGTCTCCCGCTGGCCCGCCTGACCGCCGTGGTGGCCGACCCGGGTGCGTTGGCGCCGTTCGTCGACCTCATCAAGGACGAGGTCAACGTGAAGGAGGTCGAGCTCACCGACGACGGCAGCGCGTACGGTTCCTTCGAGCTCGCGGTCAACGCCAGGGTGGCGGGACCCCGGTTGGGCCGGGACGTGCAGAAGGTCATCCGCGCGGCCAAGGCGGGGGAGTGGCACGAGTCCGAGGACGGCACGGTGGTCGTCGCGGGTGTCGAGCTGCTGCCGGGGGAGTACGAGCAGCGGCTGGCCAAGAACGTCGACGACGTCGAGTCCCTGCCGGGCAACGCCGGGCTGGTCGCCCTGGACACCGAGGTGACACCGGAGTTGGCGGCCGAGGGCGTCGCCCGCGACCTGGTCCGCGTCGTCCAGCAGGCGCGCCGCGACGCGGGGCTGGAGGTCTCCGACCGGATCGCCTTGGCGGTCGAGGTGCCGGCGGACCTGGTGCCGGCGGTGACGGCCCACGAGGAGTTCGTGCGGGGCGAGACCCTGGCCGTGTCGCTGGCCACCACCATCGCGGAGGGCGCGACGGCGCTCACCGGCACGGTGGGCGAGGGGACCTCGGTGCGGGTCTCCGTGACCAGGGTGTGAGCCGTCGGGCGGATCCGCCGTCCCCGGGGGCGCGGTGGTCGGCCCGGCGTCTGGCCCGGGGCGGCGGGCGGATGGTCGTGCCGGCCTGAGGGAGAGCGGACCGGGGCGGCGACGTGGGAGGCCGCGCCCCGGTCCCGGCGGGTGGCGGGCTCGTGGCCGGGCCGATCGACCCGGCCCGAGGCGGCGGATGACGGCTGCTGGCCCGCCCGCCCGATCGTTCGGTGACGTGCGGGGGCGCAGCCTCCTGCCAGGGGCAGTGCGGGGGAGCGGCGCGGTGCTCCGGCGCGGCGGTGGATCCGCCACGAGGACCGACGGCAGACAGCCGGCCGGCGCCCCGGCTGTGGGTGGCCGGCGCGGAACCCCGGCATCCGCCTGGTCGCCCCGCGGCGGTGCCGCCCGCACCCACGGCACCCGTGGTGGGGTGCGCGTGGGTGTGTCGAGGCCCTTCGGGAGCAGCGTCTCACCGAGGGCCTCCCCCGGTGGTCCCCGCCCTGGGCTTCCCCGGTGGCGCGGTTCGGGACGCCCGAGGGTGTTGGTGTGGTTCGTCGCATCAGTGCTGACTGAAACAAATCGGCCAGCGCCACCTCCGGCGGCCGCACCGCGACGGCCCTCCGGCCTGTGCTGGAGCGGCCCGAGCGACACGCCGTCGACCGCCGCACTTCCCGGACCGCCCTCGCCACCTCCGGGTCCGGTCGTGCCTGGTCGGGCGCGCTGGTCCTCCTGCGTCGGAGGGGCCGACCGCCTCCTGGTGCCCCGGCCCTCGGACCTGACGTGGCAGCACTGGTCCGGTGGCCAGCCACGCCGCCAAGCGGACCCCGGCCGTGCTCCACCGGCGTACCGGGGCAGGGTGGGCTGGCGCGGGCGCGTGGTCGAGGCGTTCGCAGGAGGAGGTGGATCGTCGTGTTCCGTTTCGCGGTGCGCGTCAGGCCCGGCGCGCGGCGAACCGCCGTCGGCGGCAGGTGGGACGGGGCGCTGGGACCAGCGTTGGTGGTGGCGGTGGCCGCCCCAGCGGTCGAGGGCAAGGCCAACGAGGCGCTCCGGCGTGCGGTGGCGGACGCGTTCGGTGTCCGCCGCCAGGCCGTGCGGGTGGCCGCCGGTGAACGCGGTCGGGACAAGTGGTTGGTGGTCGACCTCGACGAGGCGACGGCCGCGCACCGCCTGCGCACCCTGCTCGGGGGCTGACACCAGCGGCCGTCGAGGAGGGCGGCCGGCTGTGCCGGGGAGAGGCCCGCCGGGGCCACCGGGTGGCGGGCCAGGCGGGGCGGTTCTCGCCGGCTCCCAGTTGCTGGGAGGACCGCTGGACACCGTGGGCGGCGGCGGTTAGGTTCTGCCCCAGGTCATGAGCGCCAGCGCCAAGCCCCGGCTCGCTGGCCGGCAACCCTCCTCCGCGGTGGGGTGCTCCGGGTGAGGACCAGGCCCGACCCGTGCGGTGTCGGGCAAGCGCGGGGCCTCCCCACCGGGTCCCCCGGATCCGAGGAGGTCGTGCCATGTCGTCCACAGCCGCCACCGTCCGCCCGTCCCGCGTGGCGTCCCCGGCGCCTGCCCTGCCGCCCGTGGTCGGCGCGGACCTGCGCGTTCCGCTGGTGACGGGAGGGGACGTCGCGTACGCGAACCTCGACCACGCGGCGAGCGCACCCTGCCTCCAGGCGGTGCGGGACGCCGTTGACGAGGTCCTGCCCTGGTACGCGAGCGTGCACCGGGGAGCCGGGCTGCTGTCGCAGGCGTCGACGCGGATCTACGAGAACGCGCGGGAGACGGTGCGCCGGTTCGTCGACGCGCCGTCCGACCACGACGTCGTGTTCACCCGCAACACCACGGACGCGTTGAACCTGGTCGCGGCCGTGCTGCCGGCGGAGACCGTGGTGGTCACCTTCGACGCCGACCACCACGCGGCGCTGCTGCCCTGGGGCGGCCACCGGGTGCGCCGCATCCGTGCACCGCGCAGTGCGGACGAGGCGGTGGCCGTGGCGGATGCGGAGTTGGCGGCCCTGGTCGCCGACGGCGCCCGGGTCGCCGTGGTGCTCACCGCCGCGTCGAACGTGACCGGTGAACTGTGGCCGGTCGCGGAGCTGGCCGAGGTCAGCCGTCGCCACGGTGCCCTGTCAGTCCTGGACGCGGCGCAGTGGGCGCCCCACCGGCCGGTGTCGGTGTCCGACCTCGGCGTGGACTTCCTCGCCTTCTCGGGGCACAAGGTGTACGCGCCCTTCGGCTGCGGAGCGCTGGCGGGGCCCGCGCACCTGTTGCGGTCGGCCCGGCCCTACCTGCGGGGTGGTGGCGCGTCCACCCTCGTGGAGTCCGTGGGAGCGGACCTGCGCGTGACCTGGGCCGACGGAGTGGAGCGCCAGGAGGCCGGCACTCCGAACGTGGTGGGCGCGCACGCGCTCGCGGTGGCCTGCGACACGCTGTCGGCACACTGGCGGGGAGTGGTCGAGCACGAGGACCGGCTGGCCCGGGCCCTGCGGGAGGGCATCGCGACCGTGCCCGGGACGCGCCCGCTGCGGCTGTTCGACGGGAACGGCCCCTCAGTGGGGGTCGTCAGCTTCGGCGTCGACGGGACCGATCCGGCGCTGGTGGCCGCCGTGCTGTCGGCGGAGTACGGGATCGGGGTGCGGGACGGCGCCTTCTGCGCGCACGTCGCCACCGAGCGCCTGCTGGCCCGGGCGGGGGCCGGCGGGCGACGGGCCGTGCGGGTCAGCGTGGGTCTGGGCAGCACCGAGGAGCACGTCGAGCGCCTGCTCGCCGCGCTGCGGGCCGTGGCGTCCTCGGGGCCGGCCTGGTCCTACGCGCAGCGGGACGGGCGCTGGGTTCCCGTCCCCGACCCCCGGCCGGTGCCGGCGGGACTCCCGTGGGGTGGGGCCGCCTGAGCTCGGTCGGGGGAGGCGTTGGCTGGTCGCAGAGGGGGCGGGGCAGCGCCCGCCGACGGTAATGCCGCCTGTGACCAGCGCAGATACCGGTAGGCCACAATGGTTGGGTGAGTGAGACCGGCCCTGCGGGTTCCCCCGCGGACGACGATCCTGCCAACGCCGACGCGGGAGTCGACGGCGGACCCGCCCGCTCCGGTGGCGGGGGCCCGCCGAGGCGGCGGGAGGCG
>NZ_AGVX02000158.1 GCF_000239155.1 Actinoalloteichus spitiensis RMV-1378 | reverse complement strand
CGGTACCCGCCGGCTCGTCGGGCCCCGGCAGCCAGCCGGGGCCCGGCGCGCCCCGGCTCCACCCCGGCTCGCGGCCGGGCGGGTCGTGACCGCCACGCGGCGGTCGCCCTGCCGCCTCCCCCTCCTCGGCCCGCGGGCGGTGGCCGTCGCGAGCGTGGCGGAACGGTCCACGGCGGCGCCTAGACTTCGGGCATGCCATCCGGGTCGACCACGACAGCCCAGGCCACCGACGCGGTCAGCAGCGGGCCACCCCCCGAACTGATCGAGGCGAGCCGCGACGAGACCTCGCTCCGCCGTTTCCTGCACGCACTGCCCGGCATCGACCAGGTGGGGTTGGAGCAGCGAGCGGCGGCGCTGGCCACCCGCAGCGTCAAGAAGGACGCCAAGAGGTGGGCCATCGACACCGCCATCTCCATGGTCGACCTCACGACCCTGGAGGGTGCGGACACCCCGGGGAAGGTGCGGGCGTTGACGGCGAAGGCACGTCGTCCCGACCCGGAGTACCCGGACGTGCCCTCGGTGGGGGCGGTCTGCGTCTACCCCGACCTGGCCGAGGTGGCGGTCCGCGACCTGGAGGGCACCGGGGTCGGGGTGGCCGCGGTCGCCACGGCCTTCCCGTCCGGCCGGTCGAACCGGCAGGTCAAACTGGCCGACACGACCATGGCGGTGGAGGCGGGAGCCACCGAGATCGACATGGTCATCGATCGGGGCGCCTTCCTCACCGGTCGGTACGGCCGCGTCTTCGAGGAGATCCAGGCCGTGAAGGCGGCCTGCGGCGGCGCCCACCTGAAGGTGATCCTGGAGACGGGCGAGCTGGCCACCTACGACAACGTGCGGCGGGCCAGCTGGCTGGCGCTCCTGGCGGGCGCCGACTTCATCAAGACCTCGACGGGGAAGGTCTCGCCGGCCGCGACCCTGCCGGTCACCCACGTGATGCTCCAGGCGGTCCGTGACTGGCACGCCCTGACCGGCGAACACCGGGGCGTGAAGCCGGCGGGCGGCATCCGGAACACCAAGGACGCCATCCGCTACCTCGTCGCCGTCCGGGAGGTCGCCGGCCCGGCCTGGCTGGCTCCCCGCCTGTTCCGCTTCGGGGCGTCCAGCCTGCTCAACGACCTGCTGATGCAGCGTCGGCGGCTGCTGACCGGCCACTACAGCGGCGCCGACTACGTCTCGGTCGACTGAGGAGTCCTCGCCGCCCCTCCCAACCACCTACCGCTGGAGCACTGGAATGTCCGAGACTCCCTTCGAGTACGCCCCGGCTCCCGAGTCCGCCGATATCGCCAACCTGCGACCGGCGTACCAGATGTTCGTCGACGGGAAGTTCGTCGACGGCGCCGGGGAGCCCATGAAAACCGTCAACCCGGCCACCGAGGAGGTCCTCGCCGAGGTCAGCACGGCGGCCGCCTCCGACGTGGACCGCGCGGTGCGCGCCGCTCGCCGTGCCTACGACCGCGTCTGGAGCCGGATGCCCGGCGCGGAACGCGCCAAGTACCTCTTCCGCATCGCCCGGCTGGTCCAGGAGCGGTCCCGGGAGCTGGCGGTGCTGGAGACCCTGGACAACGGCAAGCCGATCCGGGAGTCCCGGGACGCCGACCTGCCGACGGTCGCCGCGCACTTCTTCCACCACGCCGGATGGGCGGACAAGCTCGACTACGCGGGGTACGGGCCCGATCCCCAGCCGTTGGGGGTGGCGGCCCAGGTCATCCCGTGGAACTTCCCGCTGCTCATGCTGGCGTGGAAGATCGCACCCGCGTTGGCCTGCGGCAACACGGTCGTGCTCAAACCCGCGGAGACCACGCCGCTGACCGCGCTCGTCTTCGCCGAGATCTGCCAGCAGGCCGAACTGCCGCCCGGCGTGGTCAACATCGTGACGGGTGCGGGCGAGGTCGGGGCCGAACTGGTCGCCCACGACGGCGTCGACAAGGTCGCCTTCACCGGGTCCACCGAGGTGGGCAAGCAGATCCAGCGCGCCCTGGCGGGCACCGGTCGCCGGCTCGGCCTGGAGCTGGGCGGCAAGGCCGCGAACATCGTCTTCGACGACGCCCCGTTGGACCAGGCGGTCGAGGGCGTGGTGAACGGGATCTTCTTCAACCAGGGGCACGTCTGCTGCGCCGGGTCCCGGCTGCTCGTGCAGGAGTCGGTGGCCGAGGAGCTGGTGTCCCGCCTGCGGGACCGGATCGGCACCCTGCGGATCGGTGACCCGCTGGACAAGAACACCGACGTCGGAGCCATCAACTCGCGGGCCCAGCTGGACCGGATCACCGAGTTGGCGGACTCCGGCGACGCCGAGGGCGCGAGCCGGTGGACCAGCCCGTGCCCCGTCCCCGAGCGCGGCTACTTCTTCGCGCCGACGGTCTTCTCCGACGTCCAGCAGTCGATGCGGATCGCGCGGGAGGAGATCTTCGGGCCGGTGCTGTCGGTGCTGACCTTCCGCACGCCCGAGGAGGCGATCGCGAAGGCCAACAACACGCCCTACGGCCTGTCGGCGGGGATCTGGACTGAGAAGGGCTCCCGCATCCTGTGGGCGGCGTCCCGGGTCCGCGCCGGAGTCGTCTGGGCCAACACCTTCAACCGCTTCGACCCCACCGCGCCGTTCGGTGGATACCAGGAATCGGGTTTCGGCCGTGAGGGCGGTCGCGCAGGACTGGAGGCCTACCTCAATGTCTGATCGTCTCGCGGTCGCGAAGACCTACAAGCTCTACATCGGCGGGAAGTTCCCCCGCTCGGAGTCGGGTCGGGTCTACCGGGTGAACGACGCCAAGGGCGGTTTCCTCGCGAACGCCCCGCAGGGCTCCCGCAAGGACCTGCGGGAGGCGGTCACCGCCGCGCGGAAGGCCTTCCCCGGCTGGTCCGGTGCGACCGCCTACAACCGGGGGCAGGTCCTGTACCGGATCGCGGAGATGCTGGAAGGCCGGCGGGAGCAGTTCGTCGCCGAGGTCACCTCCGCCGAGGGTGTACCGGGCAAGCGGGCGCAGGCCCTGGTGGACCAGGCCATCGACCGCTGGGTCTGGTACGCGGGGTGGACGGACAAGCTGGCGACGGTCCTCGGAGCGGCCAATCCGGTGGCCGGCCCCTACTTCTCCTTCACCGTCCCGGAGCCCACCGGCGTGGTCGGCGTTCTGGCGCCGCAGGACTCGTCGTTGCTGGGTCTGGTGAGCACGGTGGCCCCGGTGATCGCGGCCGGGAACACGGCGGTGGTGGTGGCGAGCCGGGAGCGGCCGCTGCCGGCGATCTCACTGTCCGAGGTGCTGGGCACGTCGGACCTTCCCGGCGGGGTCGTCAACCTGGTCACCGGCAACGCCGTCGAGCTGGCGCCGTGGCTCGCGGCGCACGCGGACGTCAACGCGGTGGACCTGGTGGGGGCCCCGGAGATCCTGGGCGCCGAACTCGAACGGGCCGCCGCCGGCACGGTCAAGCGGGTGTTCGGGGCCGGGCGGGCGGGGCAGGAGCCCGACTGGACCCGTCCCCCCGGCATGGAGCGGCTGCGCGCGTTCCTGGAGCACAAGACCGTCTGGCACCCCCAGGGGGTGTGATGGCGTCCGCCGGGTGCTCCCCCAGCACCCGGCGGGTTCGCCCCGCTCCCCGTCCCACCGGCGGACCGTTCGCCGGGTCGGCCACGCCCTGCCGACCGGGTCCGGGAGGAGCGAGCGCGGGCGACGAACGCGTGCCAGGTCAGGTCAGGCAGAGTTCGTTGCCCTCCGGGTCGGCGATCGTCACCCAGCGGTGGTGGGGGCCCTGGCGGCCGTGGTGGAGCAGTCGCGCGCCGGAGTCGAGCAACCGCCGCAGTTCGCCGTCGATCCGGTCCTGTCCGACCCGCATGTCCAGGTGCGCGCGGTTCTTGACCGTCTTCGGTTCGGGGACGAGCTGGAAGAGGATGCGGCGCCGCTCACCGGTGGCCGACCCGGGACCGAGGATGGCCGCCCCCACCCGCCAGACCAGGGTCCCCCGATGGGTGGTGGTCTCCTCCTCGGTCGCGAACCCCTGCCGCACCATGTCGCGGATGAAGTCCTCGTCGCTCGGTTCCACGTCCCAGCCGAACGCCTCCGCCCACCAGTCCGCGAGTTCGTGCGGATTCGTCGAGTCGATGACCACCTGGAAGTCGTAAGCCATGCGCGGAGGGTAGGGTGCCGCCCCGACATCCGCCGGCCGGCGACGAGGGAGTGCCCGCGCCCGCCTCGTCGGCGGTCGTCCCGGTCGCGGCGCTGAGGTGACCCGCGCGCTCCCCGCTCCCGGATCGCCCCCCGTCGGGGTTCCTCCCGGCGCCGGGCCGTTCGGCCGGTGGCGGCATCGGTGACGTGCGCCTGGCTTGCCCCCCATCCTGACTTTGCGATACAAAGAGGAGGTGGAACTTTGTGTCGCAAAGTCAAGGGGTTGCCATGACTGACCGCTCCCAGGACGTGGTGTCCTCGGACCCGCCGTCCCCGGAGCTGCTCCTCGCGCTGGTCGAGGGTCAACAGCGCCGCACCGAGCACCTGACCACCCCCGACCCGAGGGTCATGTACGGCACCTGGGGTGTCGTCTGGTTCGCCGGTCACCTCCTGCTGTTCCTCGGCGGGCTGGCCGACCCGCTCCTCCCCCTGTCGGCCGCGCTGGCCGTCTTCTTCGGGATGCTCGTCGTCGGCAACGCGGTCGTCGGTGTCGAGCTGGTCCGCGCCTTCCACGGCCTGCGGGGCGATTCCCGCCGATTCGGGATCCTGTACGGGTTGACGTGGCCGATCGGCATGACGGCGGTCTCGTTGGTCGTCGTGGCAGCCGGGGCGCACGGCCTCCCGGACCCGCTCGCCGGGATGCTCTTCGCCACCCTGCCCGCCGTCCTCACCGGTGTCCTGCTCATGGCCGGCGCGGCCCTGTGGGACTCCCGGGTCGACTTCGGCCTCGGCTGCTGGTTCGCCGTCCTCGGGACGGCGAGCGCGTTCACCAGCCCACCCACCACCAACCTGCTGCTCTCCCTGCTGGGCGGCGGGGTGTTGCTCGTCGCGGCGCTCGTCGCCGCCCTCCGGCGGTCCGGTCGCCCGCGTGGGGAGGGGTGATCCCCACGCCCCCCGAACTCGACCCGGTCATCCACGCCCAGGCCAGGCTCCGGGTGATGGCCACGCTGTCCACCCTCGGCCCCGGCGACCAGATCACCTTCTCCCGCCTCCAGGAGCTCCTGGACATGACGCCGGGGAACCTGATCACCCATCTCCGCAAGCTCACGGCGGCCGGCTACGTCAACACGGAGAAACGCGGCGGGCGCACGTCCACCACCTTCGTCGAGATCACCCCGCGCGGCAGGAGTGCCTTCGACCACTACCTCGCCGCGCTGCACGACCTGCTCACCCCGAGCGGACACGTCGACCGGGTGTCCTCCCCGGCCCACGACGGGCGCGCTCCACACACGAAGGAACCATGAATGACGGGCTTACTCGCGCGGGCCGTCGGCGTCAGTCGGCGCTTCGGCGACACCCTGGCGCTCGACCGCGCCGACCTCGACATCCCCCAGGGGGGAATCGTCGGTCTCCTCGGCCCCAACGGGGCCGGCAAGAGCACCATGATCAGCCTGCTGACCGGGCTCCGGAGGCCGTCGGCGGGCCGGGTCGAACTGTTCGGGGGCGACCCGAGGAACCCCGCCAGCAGACGCCGCCTCGGAACGACACCCCAGCGCACCGGGCTCCCGGAGAACCTCCGGGTGGGTGAGGTCGTCGACTTCGTCGGCGCGCACTACGCCGATCCGGTGCCGACGGGCGAACTGCTGGACCGCTTCGGGCTGACCGCCCTGCGGCGCCGGCAGACCGGCGCCCTGTCCGGCGGGCAGCAGCGCCTGCTCACGGTCGCGCTCGCCGTGGTCGGCCGGCCCGACCTGGTCGTCCTGGACGAGCCGACGACCGGGCTGGACGTCGACGCCAGGCTCCAGTTGTGGGACGCGTTGCGGGACTACCACGCCACCGGCGGCACCCTCCTGCTCACCAGCCACTACCTGGAGGAGGTGGAGGCGCTCGCCGAGCGGGTCGTGGTGATCGCCGGCGGCCGCGTGCTGGTCGACGACACCCTCGACGCCGTCCGATCGCGGGTGCCCACCCGCCGCCTCCTGCTGCGCGCCGCGCACCTCCCCGCGCTCGACGGGGTCCTCGACCAGGCCGTCCTGCCCGACGGCCGGACCGAGCTGCTCACCAACGACAGCGACGCGCTGGTGCGGGAGCTGGTCCTCTCGGAGGCCGAGTTCACCGACCTGGAGGTGTCGGGCGCCTCCCTGGAGGAGGCTTTCCGGAGCCTGACCGGCCGCCGTGACGACGAGTCGCTCGTGCCCACCTCGACCACGACGGGAGCGGCCTGATGCGCATGCTTCTGCTCCACGCCCGGTACCAGTTGCTGGAGACCGCGCGCATCCCCATCGCGATGGTGGGGAACCTCGTCTTCCCCGCGTTGATCATGCTGTTCTTCGTCGTGCCGCAGAGCCAGGTGGGCGGGGACCCCGTCGCCGCGACGGCCGCGGCGGGGCAGTTGAGCCTGTTCGCCGTCATCAACGTCTGCCTGTACACCTTCGGCGCCGGCATCGCCGAGGACCGGGCGCAACCCTGGGACGCCTACGTGCGGACCCTGCCCGTGGGCGCCGGCCCCCGCTTCGGCGGTCGCCTGCTCACCGGGCTCTTCTTCTGCCTGCTCGGTCTGATCCCGGTGATCGTGGTCGCCGCGCTGTTCACCAGCGCCCAGGCCAGCCCGGCCCAGATCCTGGCCGGAGTGGCGGTCGTGCTCGGCTGCGGCGTGCCCTTCCTCCTGATGGGACTCGCCGTCGGGTACCACTTCAGCGTGAAGGCATCCCTGGTGGTGGTGCAGCTGCTGGTGTTCCCGATGGCGTTCGTCGGTGGTCTGTTCATGCCGCCGGAGATCTTCCCGTCGTGGCTGGACACCGCCTCCCACGCCGTGCCCACCCGCGCCGGGCGCGACCTCGTGGTCAACGCCCTCACCGGTGGCCCGGTGGACGGCACCGCCCTGCTGGTGCTGCTCGGGTGGACGGCCGTGCTGGCGGTGCTGGCGGTCGTCGCGTTCCGCCGGGACGAAGGGCGCCGCTTCCGCTGACGCGGTGCGGCCACCCCCACGCCGATGGCCTTCCGGGGCCGGGTCCACGGAGCACGTCCTGCGGGGCGGGGCGGGCACGGTCACCGGACGGCCCGGGCGGCG
>NZ_AGVX02000159.1 GCF_000239155.1 Actinoalloteichus spitiensis RMV-1378 | reverse complement strand
CGGCGGCCGCCGCCGTGACGACGTCGTGGCCGTTGACCGTGGCGGTGCCCGCGTCGGGCTGGAGCAGGGTGCTGAGGATGCGGACGGTGGTGGTCTTGCCGGCGCCGTTGGGGCCGAGCAGGGCCAGCAGCGTTCCGCGCGGCACGCGGAGGTCGACGCCGTCGAGCACCTGGGTCGACCCGAGGGAGCGGCGGAGGCCGCTCGCCTGGATCGGGATGGCGGTGGTGGTCATGTGGTGGTGTCCCCAGAAGGTGTAGGGCGGCGGCAGGCCGCCGCCAGAAACTGTGTACGTCGCACACTGTTGTGTGTATTTCATACACAGTTCTAGGATCGTCGTCAACCGACGTGATGGGTGGGCGATGACAGCGGACGGCGGCGACGCGCGGCCGAGCAGCCTGGAACTGCTCTGGCGGGACCAGACGGCACGGCCGTCCCGGGGGCCGAAACCCGGGCTGAGCCTGGCGAAGATTGTGGCGGCCGCCATCGCGGTGGCCGATGCCGAAGGGCTCGAGGAGCTGTCGATGCAGCGGGTCGCGTCCGAACTCGGCTACAGCACGATGTCGCTGTACCGGTACCTCTCCAGCAAGGAGCAGCTGATCGACCTCATGGTCGACGCCGCCATCGCCGCTCCTCCCAGCGCGGCGGGCGCGCCCGGCGGCTGGCGGCGGGAGGTGGAGATCGTCGCCCGGGCACTGGTCGACCTCTACGGCCGGCACCCGTGGCTGATCCGGGCCCAGCTGAACACCCCGCCGCTGGGTCCCAACCAGCTCGCCTGGATGGAGGAGCTGTTGCGCGCGCTGAGCGGCAGCGGCCTGGGTGAGGAGGAGGCGCTGCTCATCGCGCTGTTCCTGGTCGGCGCGTTGCGTGACCTCTCGCGGATCAGCCTCGACCTGGGCCGCGCCCGCGCGGCCGCCCCCGCCGGTGAGTCCGCGGCCCACATCCAGAACTACGCCGCGACGCTGGGCGCCGTCGTCGATCCCGGCCGGTACCCCAACCTGGTGCGCCTGATGGAGGCGGGGGTCTTCGAGACCGGCGGCGAGGAATGGCCCGAGGACACCGGATTCACCATGGACTACGGGCTGGCGAGGCTCCTCGACGGTGTGGAGGCGCGCGTCCGCGCGGTTCGCGGCGGTTGCGACCAGGAGGTCTGACAGCCCGTGTCGCCCCCGGTGTCCCGGCCGTCGTCCGGGTGATCCCGCGCGTCCGGGCGCCTCGGCGGAGTGTGCCGGCGGGTCCACCGCGCACCCGCCCTCCAGCCCGGCTCCCGCGCGGCTCCCGGTCGGGTCGGGTCCGCCCGCCGTGAGTGGTGCGCGCGCCCCCGCCTGGCGTCTCTTCTCGGTCCGGGCCCCGCGCGGTGCGCGGGCACGGGCTCGGGTCGCCCGTCGTCCCGTCGGACGGGGCTCGGGTGGGCGTGGTGGGGGTGTCCCCGCTGCGCGGGGTTCGTCGGTCGTGGCGGGAACCGGGCGTGCGTTCCGACCGTTCGGCGCGCCGGCCGGATGGCCTCCGCCGAGCCCAGTCGTGGCCCGGGTGGCTCGTCGCATGCTCTTCTCGCAGGTCACCGCCCTCCTCTCCGCTGCTCCCGCTCGTCCCTCGTGCCGAGGGGAACGTCCTTGCCGTGTCTACCCCTCCTGTGGTTCACTACATGAGTAACGAACCCAAGGACGCCGGAGGACGTACGTGTTCGATGACCGGAGTCCGATCTACCAGCAGATCGCGGACAAGATCAAAAACGACGTGCTCTCCGGAGAGCTCCCGGCGGACGCGCAGGTCATGTCGACCAACCAGTACGCGGCCTTCTACCGGATCAACCCGGCGACGGCGGCCAAGGCCTTCCGTCAGCTGATCGACGAGGGCGTGCTCTACAAGAAGCGGGGAATAGGGATGTTCGTGAGCGGAGAGGCCAGGCCGGTGCTGTTGGCCCAGCGCCGTGAGCGCTTCTTCCGGGAGGTCGTCGACGTGATGCTGGCCGAGGCACGGGTGCTCGGCATCTCGCTCGACGACGTGGTGCGGCACATCGAGACCGGAAGGGGGACCCAGAAGTGACCTACTCGATCGAAGCCCGGGACCTGCGGCTGGACTACCGGGGATCCCCCGCGCTGCGCGGGCTCGACTTCCGCCTGGCCGGCGGTGGGATCTACGGCCTCATCGGGAGGAACGGCTCCGGGAAGACCTCGCTCTTATCGCTGGTCGCGTCCCTCATGAAGCCCACGTCCGGCACGCTGCTCGTGGACGGGGAGGACCCGTTCGAGAACCCGAGGACCATGCCGGACGTCTGCCTGGTGCAGGACAGGGTCAAGGACTCCGGTGACGAGATGTGGAAGGTCGGCGGCTACCTCCGCACCGCCGCCGCGCTGCGTCCCCACTGGGACCAGGAGTACGCCGACCGGCTGGTCGACCTCTTCGAACTCCCCCAGCGCAAACGGCTCTCCTCGCTCTCGCTGGGGAAGAGGTCGGCGCTCAACATCGTCATCGGGCTGGCCTCCCGGGCGCCGGTCACGATCTTCGACGAGGCCTACGTGGGGCTGGACGCGCCCTCCCGCTACGCCTTCTACGACGAGGTGCTCTCCGACTACATGGCCCACCCGCGCACGGTGATCATGTCCTCCCACCTCGTGGAGGAGGTGGACTCGTTGTTCGAGGAGGTCCTCATCCTCGACGAGGGGCGACTCCTGGCGCACGAGGACACCGACGACCTCCGGAGCCGGGGAGTCAGCCTGACCGGGCCGACGCGGGCCGTCGACGACCTGCGCCCCGGCCTCACCGTCCTCAACGAACAGGTCCTCGGCGGCACCACGTCGATCACCGTCTACGGGGACCTCGACGAGGACACCCTCTCCCACGCCAGGGCGGCCGGCGTCGAGGCCGGTCCGGTGCGCCTCCAGGACCTGTTCGTCCACCTCACCCGGAAGGACCGGCGATGACCACCACGACCCGACGTCGCCCCGCGCTCACGGTCACCCGCCTGGTCGCTCCCGCGATGCTGTGGATCAGTGCCCTCTACTTCGCCATCGTCATCGTCGTCTTCGCGGTCATCGGCTACGTGGCGCTGGTCCACGGCGAGGGAACCGACGAGCCCACCAGTCACGCGGAGCTCCTGGCCAACAGCTCACCCCGCTTCTTCCTCGGCTCGCTCGCGATCATCGTCACCAGCACCCTGCTCGCGCACTACCTGCCAATGGGGGTGACCCGCCACCAGCTCTTCTGGGCGGGGACCACCCTGATCCTCGGCGGCGCGGCCGCCGCCGCGGCGGTGATCAGCGGCCTGTTCCTCGTCGAGTGGTTCGTCCTCGACGGGACGAGCATCCCGATCACCTACCGCACCCCGCACCTGTTCGACAGCTCGGCGCAGGTGGGCGTGATCTTCCTGGAGCACCTCGTCGCCCTGGCGGCCTTCATGGCCCTGGGCTGGCTGATCGGCTCCGTCTTCGCCAGGTACGGCGGATGGGGCGGGCTGGGGCTCCTGCTGCCCTGCCTGCTGCTCGGGCTGCTGCCCGAGGCGTTGCTCGGCGTCGGCTGGGTCGGCCAGTCCTACGGCGCGCTGGGCATCGAGCCGCTCCCCATGGCCGCCAGCGTCCCACTCGGGACCGCCGTGGTCGCCGTGATGCTCCTGCTCAACCACCGGCTGATGCGGGACATGCCGCTGCGGCGGCCGACCTCCTGAGACCAACCAGGACCACAGGGACGAGAGGGTGAACCATGACGGTGATCGACATCAGGGGCCTCCGCAAGAGCTACGCCGGGCGGGCCGTCGTCCACGACGTCGAGTTCAGCGTGGCGGAGGGGGAGATCTTCGGCATCCTCGGACCGAACGGGGCGGGGAAGAGCACGAGCGTGGAGTGCCTGACCGGGCTGCGCGAGCGGGACGGTGGCGCGGTGACCGTCCTCGGGCTCGACCCCGCGCGGGACCGGCAGGCCGTGCGGGAGCAGGTTGGCGTGCAGCTCCAGGAGAGCCGGTTACCGGACAAGATCACCGTCGCCGAGGCGATGCGCCTCTACAGCTCCTTCTACCCGAACCCCGTCGACTGGCGGGACCTGGTGGACCGGCTCGGCCTCGGGGACAAGGTGAACTCCCGCTTCGGGAAGCTCTCCGGTGGCCAGAAGCAGCGCCTCTCGGTGGCGCTGGCCCTGGTCGGCCGGCCCAAGGTCGCGGTCCTCGACGAGCTGACCACCGGGCTCGACCCGCAGGCCCGGCGGGACACGTGGGGGTTGATCGAGAGCATCCGGGACTCCGGGGTGACCCTGCTGATCGTCACGCACTTCATGGACGAGGCCGAACGGCTCTGCGACCGGCTCGCCGTGATCGACGCCGGCCAGACGGTGGCCATCGACACCGCTGCGGGGCTGGTCCGCCGGTCCGGGCTCCCGCACCGCATCCGGTTCCGTCCCGTGGGGGCGCGGGTGGAGGACGTCGTCGCCCAGCTGCCGACGGTCAGCGAGGTGGAGCGGCGCGGTGAACACCTCGTCGTCGTCGGCGGCGAGGACAGCCTGACCGAGATCTACGAGGCCCTGCACGCCAGGGGCGTGCGGGTCACCGACCTGCGGGTCAACCAGCCCGGTCTCGACGACGCCTTCGTGGAACTGACCGGCGCCGACCGCGCCGCCGCCTGAGGGACCGCCCCCCGGCGCCTTCCCGCGCCACGAGCTCCGGCTCACCCGGCGGCCGGCCGTCATCGCCGACCGCCGACCCGCACCTCCCGATCCCACCCCATCAGGACGGACCCGCGCGCCGGCCTCCCGTAGCGCCCGGCGTGCCGCCCGCTCCTCGCCTCGGGGCCTTCGCCGTCCACCGACCGCGCCGTCGACGACGCCCGCCCACGGTCGGGCCGCCGGCTCGTCCCACTGCCCGTCCGGCTCGACCGCGCCACCACCGCTCACGTTCTCCTGGGGGACCCTCATGTCCGCTGTCCGAACCACCGTCACCACCGAAGTCCGCCTGTTCCTCCGCGATCCCGTCGCGGCCGGGTTCGCGCCGATCTTCCCCGCGCTGCTCATGGTCCTGATCGGTCTGATCCCGTTGGGCGACGAGGACTTCGGGGGGCGCGCGCTCATCGACATCTACGCGCCGATCGCGATCAGCATGGGCGTCGCGATGACCGCGCTCGTCAGCCTGCCCACCATCATGTCGAACTACCGGGAGCAGGGGGTGCTCCGGCGGCTCTCGGCGACCCCGGCCCGGCCGTCGGTCGTGCTGGCGGCGCAGGCGGCGGTCAACTGCGGTGCGGCGGTCGTGTCCATCATCCTCGTCCACCTCGTCGGTGGCCTCGCGTTCGGGCTGAGCGCCCCCGGCAGCCTCGCCGGCTACCTCCTGGTCCTGGTCCTGGGAATCGGCTGCCTGATGTCGCTGGGGCTGGTGTCGGCGGCGCTGTGCTCGAACGGCCGCGTCGCCTCCGGGGTGGGGAACGCCCTGTTCTTCCCGATGGCGTTCTTCGCCGGCACCTGGACACCCGGGCCCGCGATGCCCGACCTGGTGCGGGCGATCAGCGACTTCGTGCCGCTCGGCGCCCTGGTCCAGGCCCTCGACGCCACCGTCGTGGGCGAGTGGCCGAGCCTGCTGCACGTCGTCGTGCTCGTCGGGTGGACCGTTCTGGGGAGCGTGGTGGCCGCGCGGTTCTTCCGCTGGGCGTGATCCGGGTGGGCGGT
>NZ_AGVX02000160.1 GCF_000239155.1 Actinoalloteichus spitiensis RMV-1378 | reverse complement strand
GGTTCCCGTTGTGCCGCAACGGGAACCGGCGCCCACCAGGTGCACCGGACACGGCCGTTCGAGGGCGGAACCCCCCGCGATGACGGCCAACTCCCTCCCCGATGACGGCGGTTTTCCCCTGTCGCAGAATGGCGACTCCCGTGACCCCGGCTTACCGTGGCGCAGGTGCCTGTCCTGACAGGCACAGAATCGGCGCATCGCCGAGCGCGCTGTGTTTGTCTCGGGAGGGACTGAAGATGAACAAGGCCGAACTCATCGACGCACTCGCCGAGCGTATCGGCGACCGCAAGACCGCCACCGCGGCGGTCGACGGAGTCCTCGACCTCATCGTCCGCCGCGTCCAGAAGGGCGAGAAGGTCAACATCTCCGGTTTCGGGGTCTTCGAGAAGCGAGCGAGGGCGGCACGCACCGCCCGCAACCCCAGGACCGGCGAGGCGGTGCGCGTGAAGCGCACCAACGTTCCCGCCTTCCGACCCGGCACCAACTTCCGGGAGGTCGTGGGCGGGCAGCGGAAACTGCCCCGGCTGCCCGCCGCCAGGGCGACCACCACCACGGCCGGTACGAGTCGGGGCCGGAGCGGAACCACGCCCACGAAGTCCACGGGAACCGGCAGGACCGGACCCGGGCGGACGAGCACCGGCCGCTCCACGGCCGCCAAGTCCACCACCACCCGGCAGACGACGAGCCGGTCCAGCGATTCGAGCCGGTCCACCACGTCGACCACGGGACGCAAGACGGGCGGCACCACCAGCCGGTCCAGCGTGCCCCAGCCCCGCTCGTCCTCCACGAAGAGCACCAGCGGGCGTTCGGGATCCTCCGGCACCACCCGGAGCACGTCGACGTCGAGCCGGAGTTCGTCGGGCGGCAGGTCCTCCTCCGGGGGCACCAAGTCGCGGACGGGCGGCTCCAGCCGGCGCACCAGCACGCGCAGCGGCGGCTGAACGTTCCTCCCCGCCCTCGCGGCCGGTCGGCCCCGTCACCACCCGCTCGGGTTGGAGATGTAGTCGGCGGCCACCAGCACCGGCCGCGAGGGCAGGAACGACAACACCCAGGTGCTCGCCTTGCGGCTGCGCGGGGCCGGGAGCGCCACCCCTCCACCCTCGGCCAGCCGGGCCAGCAGGCTGGGAATCGCCCCGCCCTGGCTGCACACCACCGAGGTCTCCGGCAGTCCTACCAACGCCAGCAGCCGGTTCTCGGCCGCTTCCGGCGCCCGGGAGAACGCCTCCTCGGTCAGCGCCGGTTCCGCGACCACCGACGTGCCCAGCGCCCTCGCCACCGGCGACACCGTGTCGAGGCACCGCGTCATCGGTGCCGAGTGCACGCGTGCCGGCCCGAACACCGGCAACAGGTCCGCCAGCGCCTCGGCCTGCTTCCGGCCGCGTCCACTGAGCGGCCGGAGTTCGTCGGCTCCCTCCCACGTCTCCCGACGACCGGCCCTCGCGTGCCGGACCAACAGCACCGTCCGCAGGTCGGGGGGCGTGGCGGCGAAGCGGTCGAGCACCTGCCGGTCGGCCTCCCTGGTCAGGGCGGTCCTCGCCTCGGCAACGGGAAGCCACCGCAGGTCGTCGACCTCGTCCCCCGGCGTGAACTCCCCGCCGCGGGCCTGGGCGCTGAAGTACTCGACGACCTTGCGCCGCGCCCCGTCCGCCGCGAGGACGCGGTAGCGCACCGAGCCGAGCGACCTGCCCAGGGTGACCGCCAGTCCCGTCTCCTCGGCGACCTCCCGGACGGCGGTGGCCTGCCGGGTTTCCCGAGGATCCCGCTTCCCCTTCGGCAGGGACCAGTCGCCGTGGCGAGGGCGGTGCACCAGCGCGACCTCCACCCCGTGGCCGCTCGACCGCCACCGCCACACCACCGCCCCGGCCGCCCGCACCGTTCGCGTGTCCCTGCTGCTCGCCACTGCTCCTACCAGCCCGTGTGCGCCAATCCGGCCGGCGCGCCCCTCCGCGCCGACGAGAACCTACCTGGGGAACGCGGGACTCACCCGGTGGCCTGGTACCGCCGCAGCAGTTCGTACTGGTGGTCGCGGACCTGTTCCCCCTCGGTGGGTGAGGGGTCCCACTCGCCGTCCGGCCCCAGCACCCAGCAGCGGACCGACGGGTGCAGCGCCGAGTTCATGACCGAGTCGAGTTGGTCGACCAGGTCCGGGTCGGTGACGCGCACCTGGATCTCGATCCGCCGGTCCAGGTTGCGGTGCATCATGTCCGCGCTGCCGATCCACCGCTCACCCGCACCCACGAAGTGGTAGATGCGGGAGTGCTCCAGGAACCGACCCAGGATGGACCGGACGTGGATGCGGTCGGACAGCCCGGGGATGCCCGGCCGGAGCGCGCAGATGCCGCGCACCACGACCTCCACCGGCACACCCGCCTGGGACGCGCGGTACAGGGCGTCGATGACCTGCTCGTCGACCAGGGCGTTCACCTTGATGCGGACGCCGCTGAGCTCACCGGCCCTGGCCCGCTCGATCTCCCCGTCGATCCGTTCGATGATGCCGCGACGGACGCCGTGCGGCGCCACCAGGATGCTGCGGTAGGCCGTCTGGCTCGCGTAACCGGTGAGGGAGTTGAACAGGTCGGTGAGGTCGGCGCCGAGGTCGGGCTCCGAGGTGAGCAGCCCGATGTCCTCGTAGGTCCTCGCGGTCTTCGGGTTGTAGTTCCCGGTGCCGATGTGGCAGTACCGGCGGATCGTGGTGCCCTCCTGCCGCACCACCAACGCCACCTTGCAGTGGGTCTTCAACCCGACGAGCCCGTACACGACGTGCACCCCGGCCCGCTCCAACGCGCGCGCCCACCGGATGTTGGCCTGTTCGTCGAAGCGCGCCTTGATCTCGACGAGTGCGACGACCTGTTTCCCGGCCTCGGCCGCGTCGATCAGGGCGTCGACGATCGGCGAGTCCCCCGAGGTGCGGTACAGCGTCTGCTTGATCGCCAGCACCTTGGGGTCGGCCGCGGCCTGCTCGACGAAACGCTGCACGCTCGTCGAGAACGACTCGTAGGGGTGGTGCACCAGGACGTCCCGCCGGCGCAGCATCGCGAACACGTCCTTGGGCGTCTCCCCCTCGCCGAAAGCGGGGTGGGTCGCCGGGACGAAGGGGCGGTCCTTGAGCTGGGGGAGGTCGACCCGGTGGAGCAACGACAGGCAGGACAGGTCGAGCGGCCCCGGGACGCGGACGACGTCGTTCGGATCGACGTCCAGTTCCCGCAACAGCAGTTCCAGGGTGTGCGGGCTCATGGCGTCGGAGACCTCCAGCCGCACCGGCGGCCCGAACCGCCGGCGGGCGAGCTCCCGCTCCAGCGCTTGGAGGAGGTCCTCGTCGCGGTCCTCCTCCACCTCCAGGTCGGCGTTGCGGGTGACCCGGAACACGTGGTGCTCCATCACCTCCATGCCCGCGAACAACCGGTCGAGGTGGGCCGCGATCAGTTCCTCCAACGGGAGGAAGGTGATCGCGGTGGTCTCCCCGCTCGGCTGGACCTGGATCAGCCGGGGCACGTTGTTCGGCACCTTCACCCGGGCGAAGCGGGGAGTGCCGCTGGAGGAGTCGCGCACGATGACGGCGAGGTTCAGCGAGAGCCCGGAGATGTAGGGGAACGGGTGGGCCGGGTCGACCGCGAGGGGCGTCAGCACCGGGAAGACCTGCTCGCCGAAGTAGATCGACATCAGGTGCTGCTCAGCAGTGCTGAGGTCGCTCCACCGGACGATGCGCAACCCGTGGGTCTCCAGCGCGGGTCGGATGTCGTCGAGGAAGGCGTTCGCGTGCTGCTCGGCCAGTTCCTGCGTCCGCGCGGAGATCCTGGCGAGCTGTTCGCGGGGGGAGAGCCCGTCGGAGCTGCGGACGGAGAGCCCCGTCTCGTCGCGCCGTTTCAGGCCGGCGACCCGCACCATGTAGAACTCGTCGAGGTTCTCGGCGAAGATCGCCAGGAACTTCGCACGTTCCAGCAGCGGCTGGGAGTCGTCCTCGGCCAGCGCCAGCACCCGGGCGTTGAAGTCGAGCCAGGACAGCTCCCGGTTCAGGTAGCGGTCCTCCGGCAACCCGGTCGAGGCGGGTTCGGTCGGAGTGGCCGCGGGCGGAGCCGGCGGGAACGCGCGGCCGGAGTGGCCACCGCCATGGGGGGTGGCGGACACGCTCTGCGCTTCCCCAGCGGGACGGGGGCGCTCCCCGTCCGGGACGGCAGGGTGGTCAGCCGCCGCCGGCCGACCGGCCCCCGCGACCAGCGAGCTCGGCGTGCCGGGGCGCGCCGGGCGCCGTGCGGCGCCCGCGCCGACATCCGTCCGCTCGTCCGTCCGGTCCCGCCTGCTCGTCCCACGCTCCGCTTCCACGAGTCCCCATTGTCCTCCTCAGCCGCCCCCGGCAGGCCAGGAGATGCGCGCATTGGGGTGAACATCCGGGGACAACGGCACGGCGGGTGGGAGAACGAGGGCGACGGCGCCCTCGGCCTCGCGCCACAGCGTGACCCGCTGGCCACTCCGGGGCGCTATCCAGCCGCCCGCGGTCACCGCGGCCGCAGGCACGTCCACCAGCAGGCCGTCGTCCCGCAGCACCGTCAGTGAGCCGTCATCGCGGATGTCGCACACCGTGGCCTGTTCGGCCCGCCTCGGTGGCGGTCCGGGCGCCCGGGTGCCCTCCGGGTGCCGGGGCGACGTGCTACCGCCCCCCGGTGACGGGTTCGGCGGGGTGGGGGAGGTGGCCACCGCACCACCGTAACCAGCCGGTGCGCCGGCCGGGGCACGGCCGGTCAGGCTCCGCGCCGCGCCGGGCGGCGCGAGCCCACCCGCTCCGCCCGCTCGAACAGCTCCGCCGTCCTGGGCCCCAGTCCGAGGCTCGCGGCCTCACCCAGGTCGACGGCGGTGTCCACGTCGCAGCGCAACGTCGGCCAACTCCCGCGCAGCTCCACCGCCCCGGCCTCCCGGTGCCGGCGCGCCGAGCCGACCCCGAACCGGGGGTCCAGGGCCTCGCCGCGCGCGGCCAGCAGGAAGGTCGTGCCCGTGCCCTGCCGGTCAGGGCAGAACCCCCGGTCCTGCCCGGCCGCCGCGATGGCCGCACCCAGTTCGGACGCCGTCAGGGCCGGCAGGTCCGCCTGCAACGCCCCGACACGGTCCGCTCCGACGTGGTTGCGCAGCCACTCCGACCCGTGCCTGAGAGCCGCGTTCAGCCCGGCGTCGTGGTGGTCGGTCACGACGGAGAACCCGTCCGCCCGCACCGCCGCCGCCGTGGTCGAGTCCGCGGTCAACACGTGCACCCGCCGCACGCCCACCGCATCCCTGGCCGCCGTCGCCGTGTCCAACGCCAGCGCGATGACCAGGGAGGAGTGCAGGCGCGGGTCGCGGGCCCCGCCGTCGAGCGCGCCGAGCAGCCGCGTCTTGGCCGCATGCAGCATCTTGACCGGGATCAACAGGTCCACACCGCCATCCACCACACCATCCTGACCGACGTCGTGGTGTTCTGGCGAGACCCCCGCCTAACCTGTCGGACGGACGGTGGGCACACTCGCGGCAGGCCGATGCGCGACCCACCGCCGGCCGAGGACGAGGGAGGGCTGGGTGACCACCAAGGTGACCAGGGAAAAGGGAGGTTTCTGGGTCGGTCTCGCCGCAGCCGTGTTCTACCCGGCGACCCGGTTGTTCTCCCGCAGCGAATTCCGCGGTGGTGATCGTCTCCCCCGCGAGGGCGGCGCCCTGGTGGTGTTCAACCACATCTCCGAGATCGACCCGGTGTACGACGCCGTCGCCGTGCACTCCGCCGGCCGGGTCCCGCGCTTCATGGCCAAGCACAGCCTGTGGAAGGTGCCGGTGGTCGGTTCCCTCCTGCGCGGCGCCGGCCAGATCCCGGTGTACCGGGGTTCCGGCGACGCCCAGCGGAGCCTGCGGGCGGCGGTGGAGGGCCTCGCCGACGGGAAGGTGGTCGTCATCTACCCGGAGGGGACGGTCGGGCGTGACCCCGACCGCTGGCCCATGTACGCCAAGACCGGCGTCGCCCGGCTCGCGCTCGACACCGACGTCCCGGTGATCCCGGCCGTGAACTGGGGCACGCACGAGGTGCACGACTACCAGACCAAGAAGTTCCGCCCCTCCCGGCGCCGCCGCCGGGTCGTCGTCGAGTTCGGGGAACCCGTCGACCTCGGGGCCTACCGAGGTCGGCCCCGGGACGCGGCACTGCTCCGGGAGGTGACCGACGCCGTGATGGGCGGGGTGCGCGACCTGTTGGGGTCCGTGCGCGACGAGACACCCCCGGTGGCCTTCCACCGTCCCGGCGGCCGGCGGGACACCGGCTCCGCCACGGTCGCGGGGGGCGGCTCCGAGGGCGCTACCGGTCCGGGGGGCGACGCCGGCGCGGCGCCCGGCACCGAGCGCGGAACGGGCAGGGACGGGGACTCCCCGGTGGAGCAGGCGTGAACGCCCCCGCTCCGCACCGCGTCGCCGTGCTCGGCGCCGGCTCCTGGGGCACCGCCTTCGCCAAGGTGTTGGCGGACGCCGGGCGGGAGGTGGTGCTGTGCGCGCGCCGCGCCGAGGTCGCGGAGGCCGTCACCGCCAGCCGCTCCAACCCGGACTACCTGCCGGGAGTCCCGCTGCCGCCGAACCTGACGGCCACCTCGGACCCGGAGGCCGCACTGCGGGGTGCCGAGGCGGTGGTGCTCGCCGTGCCGAGCCAGACGTTGCGGGCCAACCTGGAGTCGTGGCGACCCCTGCTGCCGTCGACGGCTCCGCTGGTCAGCCTGGCCAAGGGCGTCGAACTGGGCAGCTTGAAGCGCATGAGCGAGGTCATCCGCGAGGTCGCCGGGGTGGGGGGTGACCGGGTGGCCGTCGTCACCGGGCCGAACCTGGCGAAGGAGATCGCCGACGAACAACCCACCGCGAGCGTGGTCGCGGCCGAGGACCCGGAGTTGGCGCTCGCGCTCCAGCGGGCCAGCTCCACCGGCTACTTCCGGCCCTACACCAACACCGACGTGATCGGGTGCGAGCTCGGCGGTGCGTGCAAGAACGTGATCGCCCTCGCCTGCGGGATCGCCGGCGGCCTCGGCTTCGGGGAGAACACGGCGGCGACGCTGATCACCCGTGGCCTCGCCGAGATCGCCCGGCTCGGCGCCGCGCTCGGCGCCGACCCCCAGACCTTCGCCGGGCTGGCCGGGATGGGCGATCTCGTCGCGACCTGTTCCTCCCCGCTGTCGCGGAACCGCACCTTCGGCGGGCGGCTGGGCGCCGGCGCCACGCTGGCCGAGGCCACCGCCGCCGGGAACGGACAGGTCGCCGAGGGCGTGAAGTCGTGCTCGTCGATCCGGGAACTCGCGATGCGCCACGGCGTCGAGATGCCCATCACCGACGCGGTGCACCAGGTCTGCCACGAGGGGCTCGCGCCCCGGGCGATGGCATCCGCCCTGCTGGGCAGGGCGAGGAAGGCGGAGTGGTCGTGACGGCGGGTTCACCGGAGTGGGGCGACGGGACGCGGTGCGTGCACGCCGGGCACGAACCGCCGAGGACGGGCGCGCCCCTGCGTCCCGGGCCGGTCTTCGCGGCCCCGTACCACCTGGCCGGTGCCGAGGGCACGCCGCCGGTCCCCGGTGCCGTGGAGTACGGCCGGTCGGGCAATCCCAGCTGGACGGCCCTCGAAGAGTCCATCGGCTCGCTCGACGGCGGTCAGTGCGTGCTGTTCCCCTCGGGCATGGCCGCCATCAGCGCCCTGCTGCGCGCGGTCCTCCGCCCAGGGGACACGGTGGTGCTGCCGGCCGACGGGTACTACGGCACGAGGGACTTCGCCGCCGCCGAGCTGGCCAGGACCGGTGTCACGGTCCGGGAGGTACCGGCCCTCGGACCCTGGTCGGACGAGGTCCTGGCCGGCACGAGCCTGGTGCTGTTGGAGACGCCGGCGAACCCGGGGCTCGACGTCTGCGACATCGCGGCGCTGGCGGCGCGGGCACGGCGGGCCGGTGCGCTGGTCGCCGTGGACAACACGACCGCGACGCCGCTCGGTCAGCGTCCGCTCGAGTTGGGGGCGGACGTGGTCGTCGCCAGCGACACGAAGGCGTTGACGGGGCACAGCGACCTGCTCCTGGGGCACGTCTCGACGGCTGATCCGGAGTTGGCCGAACGGCTCCGGCTCGGGCGGAAGCGGGACGGTTCCCTGCCCGGGCCCTTCGAGGCCTGGCTCGCCCACCGCAGCCTGAGCACCCTCGACCTCCGGCTGGCCCGGCAGGCCGAGAACGCGGCGGCGCTGTGCGCGGCCCTCGAGGGACATCCGCTCGTCACGAACCTGCGGTGGCCGGGGCTTCCCGGTGATCCGTCCCACGCGGTGGCCAGGGCGCAGATGCGCCGGTTCGGCGGCGTGTTCTGCTTCGAACTGCCCGACGCCTCCTGCGTCTCCAGGCTGGTCCGGCGCAGCTCGCTGCTCGCCGAGGCGACCAGCTTCGGCGGGGTGCACTCGACAGTGGACCGGCGAGCGCAGTGGGGCGACGCCGTCGCGCCCGGGTTCGTCCGGTTCTCCGCCGGGTGTGAGGATCCGGACGATCTCGTCCGGGACGTGGTGGCCGCGCTCGACGGGCTGGGTCGGGACTGACCCGGTCGTTCCGGAGCACCGGGACGAGGCGCGGCCTGCCCCGCGGGTGCCGCTTCCAGCGCGGCGGGTGGTGCCCGGAGCCACCCTCGTCCCACCTGGCGGGAGGCGCGCTTCGACGCGCGCGCTGCCGGCAAGGTGACCCTTCCCGCCTCCGGGTGGTTTGGCCCTGGTCCCCGGCGGGTAGCCGGCGCTGGTGGCGGAGCGGAGGCGACGAGCGCTGCGGAGACGGCCGCGCGGCGTTCCGACCGGCGAGGACGTGCTGGTCCGTCGGCTGCCGGCGGGTGTGCCCCGGGGTGCCGGGGATGACGGGCGACGGGCCTTGCCCTCCGACACGGGCGGTGACATGTTTCTCGCCCGTTCGAGGTTTAGTCACCAATGTGGAGGATTCTTGACCAGGTTGGCGTGTGCCAGGTTGACGCCTCACCCCGGTCTTGGTTTTCTTAGTCACGGCCCAGGAGCCCGCCCGGTCACGGACGGCGTCACCAGGACCCCGCCCCCGTGCGGTCGACGGGGCTTCGGGCCGCATCCGAGGAGGAACATGCACCAGCGCGGTGGTCGTGAGCGGAGAGGTCCCCTTGACCTCGGCCGTGCCGCCAGCGCGCTGTGTCCTCAGGGCTGACGTTCGTCCGCCGGCGCAGGGCCGGACCGCTTCGCCCGCCCCCGGGGCCACCGGGGATGAGACTTCCCTACCAAGCAGAGGACTTCTGTTGTTCGCCGTGCCTGCCAACACCATCGCCCCGCCCGCACAGCGGTCGGCCGCGCACCCCGTCCGCGTCGCCCTCGAGACCGTCGCCAACCGCGCGCACTGGGCCCACCGCCTGCGCTACGACCCGGAGCGCCGCTGGTCCGACCTGCTGGAACGTACCGAGGACCAGGAGATCTGGCTGCTGTCCTGGCTCCCCGGGCAGCGCACCGAACTGCACGACCACGGCGGAGCGGTCGGCGCCTTCACCGTCGTGAACGGTGTACTCACCGAACGGGTGGTCCGGGAACAGCCGGGTGACGACCACCTGGAGGTGATCTCCCCGTTGGTCGCCGGCCAGTCCCGCGTCTTCGGCCCGCACTACGTGCACCAGGTCGTCAACGAGGGGCCGGATCCCGCGGTGTCGGTGCACGTCTACCGGCGGGCCCGGCAGCCGGTAGACGTG
>NZ_AGVX02000161.1 GCF_000239155.1 Actinoalloteichus spitiensis RMV-1378 | reverse complement strand
GTGCCGTCCGGAACGGCGCACGCGGCCCCGCCCCCGCCCTCCGCCGGGTCGGCGGCCCGCCCGTCCACCCCGGCCGCCGTGGTCAGGGCGCGGGCCAGCACCTCCACCGGCTGCGCCCCCGACACCCCGTACCTGCCGTCGAGCACGAAGAACGGCACGCCGCTCACCCCGAGCCGGCGAGCCAGCTCGAGGTCGGCGCGCACCGCGTCGGCGTGCGCGTCCCCGTCGTCGAGCACGCGGCCGGCCTCGGCCTCGTCCACCCCGGCCTCGGTGACCAGTCGCACCAGGGAGTCCCGGTCGAACAGGGACCGCTGCTCGCAGAAGTGCGCGCGGAACAACCGCTCGACCACCTGGGGACCGACCCCCTGTTCGGTGGCGGACTGGACGAGGCGGTGGGCGTCGAAGGTGTTGCCGTACCGCAGCCCGTCCATCCGGAACCGCAGCCCGTCCTCGGCCGCCCTGCGCTCCATCTCCGTCCCCATCCGGGCCGCCTCCTCCGGGGAGGTGCCGAACTTCGCGGCCAGCACCTCGGCCTGGTCGCGGGTCTCACCCCGCGGGAAACCGGGGTCGAGCTGGAAGGAGCGGTACACCACCTCGACGCGGTCGCGGAGACCGGCGGCGTCGAGGGCCCGTTCGAACCGCCGCTTGCCCAGGTAGCACCAGGGGCAGACCAGATCGGACCAGATGTCGACCCGCACCAGCGGCTCCTTCCGCACGCCATGACCGCGCGGAACGACACCGCGCGGGCGTCCGCCACGGTAGTCGACCCGTTCCGGCCGCAGGAGGCGGCGGGGCCCGGGCTCCCCTCCGGCCCGGCTCAGGGGGCGGTGCGGTAGTGGTAGGCGGCGAGCTCGGTGAACCCGGCGCGGGTGTACAGCCCGGTCGCGGCGGTGTCGTCCTCGTCCACCTGGAGGTAGAGCTGGTCGGCTCCGCGTCGCCCGGCCCACTCCGCCAGCGCCCGCAGCACCAGCCCGGCGGCGCCCCGGCCCCGGGCGTGCCGCAGGGTCGCCATGCCGAACACCCCCGCCCACCCCGCGTCGACGACCACCCGGCCCACGCTCACCACCTCCCCGGCCACGACCACGGAGGCGTACCCGCCGGGCCGGTCCAGCCGGTCGAGCATCCGACGTTCGGCCTCCCGGTCGAGGCCCGCACCGTGCACCGCGAACCAGGTGTCGAACCAGGCCGGGTCGGCGTGGTCCCGCACCGACACCGGGAGGTGGGCGTCGCCCGCCCCGCTGAGCACCCGCGTGACCGGGGCGGTCCGCAACGACATCGGGCTGTCCCGGCGGTAGCCCCGCCCGGCCAGCAGCGCGTCCAACCGGCGGGGCGCGGCCGGGCTGATCTGGAAGCGGGCGGTCCCGCCGCGCCCGGCGTAGCAGCGTTCCGTCCGCGCCACGCGGTCCGCCAGCTGCCCCGCCGCCAACTCCTGGTGCGGCAGCACGGCCGCCGACCACCACGCGCAGCCGGGGGAGTGCCGCAACCACCAGCCACCGAGGCGGACCACGTGTTCGGCGGGCAGTGCCCGCGCGGTGCGCTCCTGGAGCGCGGCGACCAGGGCGGCCGTGCTGGTCGCGGACGTGGTCGACATCCTCCGCCTCCCTTCCGGTGGGTGAGCCGCGGGTCGGGGGCAGTGTGGCACGGGTACCGCGATCGGCCCCGCCCTCGCGCGGAACGCGCGAACGGCCCTCCTCAGCGCGGCCCGGGGACCCCGTGCACGGCGGCGTACTCCTCGGCCAGCCAGGGGCCGAGGTCGTCGAGCAGCATCCCGAGGACGTCCCCGTCCGCGGTCGGAGCCAGCGCGGCCTCGGCGGCGGCCCGCATCCGCTCACCGCGGTCGGGGTAGTACCGCGCGAACAGGTCCGCCGACCGGGTGAGGTCGCTGGTCCACCCGCCCCACCGGGGCATGACCAGCGTGAACCCGGTGCGGACGACTCGCCGGGCGACGCCGCGCACGAGGGAACGCCGCTCGGCGTCCGTGGTGGCGGCGGCGTGCCTCTCCCGCCACCGGGGCAGCAGGGAACCGAGGTTCCCGTTCGTCTCCCGCGCCAGGACCGAGTCCGGGCGGTAGCGGGGCAGCCGTTCGGCGAGGTCCTCCCCGAGCAGCGGGGTGCACAGGCAGGCGACGAAGAACCCGCCGTCGTACCGCTCCCCGTCGCTGAGCAGGGACGCCGCGCTGGACAGCAGGATGCCGGCGCCGTCGATCTGCGGGAAGGCCTCGTCCAGCGCGGACTCGATGCTCCTGACCCGGGCCCGGTCGGTGTCCGTCGGCTCCCCGCGCAGGACCACCAGGACGTCGAGGTCGGACCTGCCGGGAACGGCGGTGCCCCGGGGAATGCTGCCGTAGAGGTAGGCGCCGTGCACCCGGGCGGCGTCGAAGGCCGCCACCAGGCGGGCCCGGGTCGCCTCGACCACGGGCGCGAACTCCGCGCCGACCCGGTCGAGAGCCCCCTCCCGGGAGATCGTTCCCGCGCCGTCCAGCCCGTGTTCGTCCATCCGCGCAGGATGCCCCACCCGGGAGGGCACTTCCACCGGGTTTTCCAGGACCACCGGTGGGAACGGCACGACCTCGTCGGCCGCCGCCCGCGCGGGGTGACCCGTCCGGAGCGGGAGCCCCCACCCCGTGGCCGTCCGCGAGGTCCGGGCCGGGGCGGCTGGCCGGCCGGCGCGTGTCCCGCCGGGTGGCCGACCCGTCAGGACGGGAGGTCGGCCAGCGACCGCCGGTACCGCGCGAAGCGGATGTTCCCCTCCCGCAGGTGGTCGTCCGGTGTCGACCCGACACCGGACGACCGCGACAGCGCACCCTCCACCAGCCGCGTGTACCGGTCCCACCACCAGACGGCCGAGGCCAACAGGACCACCGGTTCCCACACCCCGGCTCGTGCCCGGACCGCCTCCACCACCTCGCGCGACGACCGGGACGCGTAGCCCCGCCAGAACGCCGACCGCGCCGCCGGGGCGACCGAGGACTCGCCGAACAGGTAGGCCACGTCCTCGGCGGGATCCCCGACGCGGACGTCCTCCCAGTCCACGAGGGACGGGTCGTCGTCCGACCAGACGAGGTTGCCCGCGCTCAGGTCACCGTGCACCACCCCGGGCCGCCCGGCCCGGTCAGCTTCGACCGCCCGCTCCAGCACCAGCGACCTCACCCGGGCGAACGTGTCGCCACCGGAGACCAGCTCACGGGGACCAGCCCCGGGAGCGCGGCCCGCCGAGGCCAGCTTCGCCTCCACCGAGTCGGCCCACGTCCTCGCGGCGTACTCGGCGAACGTCGGTTCCGGAGCCACCGCGCGCAGCACCTCGGGATCCGTGGCGTGCACGTCGGCCACCACCCGGCCCAGGGCGGTGGCCCGGGTCTCCGACAGGGCGGCCAGCCGGGTGGGGCGGCCCGGGAGCAGGTCCACGCACAGGGCCGGGGCGCCGAACCACCGCCCGTCGAGGTCGCGGGCGTGCAGCCGGGGTGCGTTCGGGACGCGCCCCGACGCCAGGACGGCCGCCTCCCGGGCGGCCTTCACCCGTTCCCGCTCGCCGGCCCTGCTCGCCACCCGCACGACGACCGGGCCCGGCCCCGACGACCAGTCGACCCGCACCAGCAGGTGCCGCTCCCCACCGGGGAGCCGACGAGCGGTTCCCGTCGAGGGCGGGACCGCCAGGGCGTGCGCCGCGAAGGCGACGGCGCGGCTCGTCACCTCGCCGTCGTGGTCGACCCGGGAGGAGGGCGTCATCCCTCCTGCCTACCGGACCCGGCCGGGCGGTGCCGTGCCGTCCTCCTCCGCCGGCGGGCAGTCGCTCGCGGGTCGTCCCACGGTCGCGCGACACGCCGGGCAGGGCACCGCGTGTCCACGGCGGACTCACGGGGCCGGTGATAACCGGTAGACGGAGACGTGGGACCGGGACTCGGCGGTGAACTCGGCTCCGGACCAGTCGGCCCACCGCTTCTCCAGGTCGAACCCGGCCAGCTGCCCCATCAGGTCGAGCTCGGACGGCCAGACGTAGCGGTGCGGGCTGCGCGCCAGCCGCGCCTGCCTGCCCTCGCCGAACGTGAAGTGGTGGGACACCAGGTGCTGGCGCACGGTGTCGTAGGTGTCCAGGCCGACGTACCCGGGCTCGGCGTGGTAGACCAGCGCCTCCTGCCCCGGGGGCAGCCGGCGCAGCTCGGGTACCTCCAGCTCGATCACGAACCGGCCGCCGGGCACCAGGTGGCGGGCGGCGTTGCGGAAGCAGGCCACCTGCTCGGCCTGGGTGAGCAGGTTCGAGATCGTGTTGTAGACGAGGTAGACCAGCGAGTACTGGCCCGGTGCGGTGGCCGTGGCCATGTCCCCGATGACGACGGGGACGGCCCGTTCGTCCACCTTGGTCCGCAGCCGCTCGACCATGGGGCGGGACAGGTCGATCCCGGTGACCCGGATTCCCCGCTCGGCCAGCGGCACGGCGACCCGACCGGTGCCGATCGCGAACTCCAGTGCCGCTCCGTCACCGGCCAGCGCGGCCAGGCGGTCGACGGTCGGTTCCAGGACCTCGCTGGCGAACCTGCCCTGTCCCGGCGTGTCGTAGCGGCGGGCCGCCTCCGCGTCCCAGATGTCCTCCTGGCGCCTGGGTGTGACGATTCCCGGCGACCGCCCGCGCTGTCCACCGATTTCGGGTGCGACGGCGACCAGGTCCGCACCCGAGCCACCACCGGAGCACGGCGCGTCTCGGGGTCACGAGGGCCGCCCGGCCCACCACCCGTGCGGCTCGTCCCGGGGCGGACGACCGGGGCCGGTGACGCCACGAGGTCACTCGCGTGGTGCGTCGAGCGGTCCTCCCGCGCCCCACCGCGCACCCCGACGGCCCCCGGCGGGAAGGTGGGGCTGGAGCCGCTCGTCCACCCCCACGCGGGTGGGCGTGGCCTCCCTGTCCCGGCGCCCTGCGAGGCCCGGCGGCCGCGGTCGGCGGGGACGAGCGGGGGTGCTCACACCGTCCCGAGCATCCGCGCGACGGCTCGCCGTGCATGGCGGGCCGCCGCCGGGTCACCGCTGACACCGGCCGTCACGATGGCGCCCTCGGCGAGCAGGACGACGGGTTCGACCACCGGCGCCCCGGTGGCGCGCACCCACTCGGCGATCTGGTCGTGGAACGCCTGCTTGTGGGAACGGACCTCGGCCAGCACCCGCTCCGAGGACGAGCCGAGCTCGCCGTGCGCGTTGATCCAGGCGCATCCCCGGAAGCCGGGTTCCGCGAACCACCGCTCCAGCCAGTCGAACAGCGCCAGGACCCGGTCGCGGGGCTCGGGAACCCGCTCCACGTGGTCGACCAGCTCGCCCCGCCACCGCTGGTCGCGGCGGCGCAACACCGCCACCACGAGGTCCTCCTTGGCGCTGAACAACCGGTAGATCCGCTTGAGCGGCAGACCGGAGGCGGCACGGACCTGGTCCATCCCCACCGCGCGGATGCCGCGCTCGTAGAAGAGCCGCTCCGCCGCGTCGAGGAGCACCGCACGGTCGAGGCGGTTCCGTTCCTCCGACGTCGGGGCTGGCACGGGGACTCCTTGACGTTGAGAACGGTGGTTCTCTAGTGTAGATCACCGGTGGAGAACGATCGTTCTCTCATGGGAGTGAGGAGCAGGGGATGCCGGAGGACCGCCCGCCCTACCCGCCGTTCACCCAGGAAACAGCGCTGCGGAAGGTCCAGGCGGCGGAGGACGCGTGGAACACCCGCGACCCCCGGCGCGTGGCGACCGCCTACACCCCGGACTCGGTCTGGCGGAACCGCGACACCGTCCTCCGGGGCAGGGCGGAGATCATCGACTTCCTGACCGGCAAGTGGGAGCGTGAACTGGACTACGCGCTGCGCAAGTCCCTGTGGACGTGGCAGGGGAACCGGATCGCGGTCCGCTTCCAGTACGAGTGCCGCGACCGGACGGGGCAGTGGTGGCGCTGTTACGGCAACGAGCTGTGGGAGTTCGACGAACGCGGCCTGATGTCGCGCCGGGAGGCGAGCATCAACGACGTCGCGATCAGCGAAGCCCAACGACGCATCCACGGTCCCCGCCCCCCGGAGGAACACGGAACCGAGATCCCGCTGTGGTGACCGGGGCACGCGCGACGCCGGTCAGCCGACGGCAGGGGCGACGCGGTCCGGTCGGCGGGTAGCCGTGGGCGGCACGTCCGCCACCGACCCCGTGACCGGGCACCCGCGGACTCACTCCATGCCGTCGGACGCCGCGCCGCCGCCGGCCACCTCCGAGAGACGGGCGGACAGCGCGCGCAGCCGCTCCCGCAGCACCTCCGAGCCCGTCATCGTCACCGGCACCCCGAGCGCCACGACCGCCAGCACCTCCCGCACCAGGGCGTCCACCGTGTCCGAACCCAGCGTCACCACACACCCGCCGTCCTCGGTGTCCCGCACCCGGCCCGGCAACGGGTCGGTCAACACCCGGGACACCCGGGCGGCCGAGGCGGCCACGCGCAGCACCACCTGGTGCGGGAACGGCGTCGCCACCAGGACCTGCCGCAGGTAGTCGGCCGGATCACCACCAGGGACCTCCCTGGGCCGGAAGCGCCGACCGGTCGGGGCGACCTCGCTGATCCGGTCGACGCGGAAGGTCCGCCACCCGTCGCGGCGCAGGTCGTGGGCGACCAGGTACCACAACTGGTGGCCGGTCACCAGGTGGTGCGGTTCCACCCGGCGCTCGGTCACCACCCCGTCCCGCCGGCGGTAGGAGCAGGTCACCACCTCGTTGTCGCGGCAGGCGACGGCGAGCACCGACAGCACCTCCGGGCGCACCTGGTTCGGCGCCGGCCGCACGAGCGGAACCGTGGTCCGCGACAGGGCCGCGGCCCGGTGCCGCAGCCGCGCCGGCAACACCTGCTCCACCTTCGCCAACGCCCGCACCGAGGTGTCCTCGATCCCGGTGACCGTGCCGCCGGCCGCGGTGAGCAGCGCGGTGGCCACCGCCACCGCCTCCTCGTCGTCCAGCAGCAGCGGCGGAAGATCCCGCCCGGCGACCATCCGGTACCCGCCGGCCGTGCCGGTCGTTCCCCGCACCGGATAGCCCAGCGCCCGCAGCCGCTCGACGTCGCGGCGGACCGTCCGGTCGGTCACCTCCAGCCGCCGGGCCAACTCGGCCCCCGACCACTCGCGCCGGCTCTGCAACAGCGACAGGAGGGTCAGCAGCCGCCCCGGCAGGCTCGCGTTCACTCTTTCAGGATGTCATCGCCTTGCGGACACGTCCGGTCCGCAAGGCGTTCTAGCGTCGAACGCATGACCACGTCGACCTCCGCGCTCGCCCCCGCCATCGCCACCCTGCGCGCCGAGGTGGCCGGCCGGGTCCTCCTGCCCGAGGACCCGGAGTTCGCCGCCACCACCACCGGTTTCCAGACCTACGGCCCCCACCGACCCGACATCGCCGTCGTCGCCGCCACCACCGCCGACGTCCGGGCCGCCGTGCGCGTCGCCGCCGACCACGACCTGCCCGTCGGCGTCCTGAACTCCGGGCACGGTGTTCCTCCCCGCTACACCGGGGGACTGCTCGTGGTGACCCGCGAACTCGCCGGGGTCCGCGTCGACCCGGGCCGACGCGCGGCGTGGATCGAGGCCGGCGCGTCCTGGTCCGCCGTGATCGAGGCGGCCGGCGCCCACGGCCTCGCTCCCCTCTCGGGCAGCACCCCCCACGTCGGCGCTGTCGGCTACACCCTCGGCGGCGGCCTGGGACTGCTCGCCCGCCGGTTCGGCTATGCCGCCGACCACGTGCGCGCGATCGAACTCGTCACGGCCGACGGGACGAGCCGCGCGGTGACCGCCCAGTCCCACCCGGACCTGTTCTGGGCGCTGCGCGGCGGCGGCGGGAACTTCGGGGTGGTCACCGGCATGGAGATCGACCTGGTCCCCGTCGCCACCCTCTACGGCGGGGGGCTCTTCTACGACACGCCACTGGTCGCCGCGGCGTTGCGCGCCTGGCGGGACTGGACGGCGACGGCACGAGAGGAGATCACCACCTCGGTGGCCCTCGTCCCCTTCCCCGACGTCGACGGCGTACCCGACGCCCTGCGGGGCCGCCACGTCCTGCACGTGCGGATCGCGGCGGCACTCGACGCGGCGGCCGGTGACGAGGCCATCGCGCCCCTGCGGGCGGTGGGTCCCCGGCTGCTCGACGCCGTCGGTGAACTCCCCTACACTGACTCGGCCACCATCTGCTCCGACCCGACCGAGCCCATGGGCTACCAGACGGCGAACCTGTTCCTCGACGAGCTCCCCGACCATGCCCTGAACGCGGTCCTGGACCGCGTCGGCCCCGACTCCCCGTCTCCGCAGGTCCTGGAGATCCGCCACCTGGGCGGAGCACTCCGACGCCCACCCGCCGAACCGAACTGCGTCAGCCACCGGGACGCCGAGTTCCTCCTCGGGCTCACCCGCCGCACGCCCCCGGACGCCACCCCCGAACAGGCGGCCGCGCTCCGCGCCCCGCACGCCGAGGTGCGCGCCGCGCTACGGCCGTGGTCGACCGGAGGCGGTTACGTCAACTTCCTGGACGGGGACGGAGCGGACACCGAGCGGGTCCGCGCCGCCTACACGCCGGCCAACTACCGGCGGCTGGTCGACACGAAGGCGCGGTGGGACCCGAGGAACCTGTTCCGGCACAACCGCAACATCCCCCCGACCTCCCCCACCTCCCCGAACTGAGCCAGGAACCGGACGACCCCGCTCAACGCGCGGAGCAGTACGTGTGCGGGCAGGCCCGGCCGGGTGTCCCCCGGTCGGGCCGCTGATGTCGGGCCGTGCTGAAGTCACCACCGAGAAGGGTGGATCTCAGTAGCCTGAAGCGGTGACTGACCGTTCACGCGGAGGGCCTCGAGCGTGGTCTCTCCTGACGTTGGGTGAGGACCGCTTCTTCCAGGGCAACGAGGGCTATGAGGACATCGTCGACGAGGTCTACCGGTACGACACCACGGTGGCCAACTACCGGGCGGTGCAGGAGGGGGACACCGTCGTCCTGCGCGACAAGACCCGGGCGCTGGGGATCGCCCGCATCGAGCGGATCGAGGTGACCCCCGGTGCGACGAAGACCCGCAACCTCTGTCCGCGCTGCCGGACCACGAACTACGTGACCCGAAAGGTGCAACGGCCGCGTTTCCACTGCCGCCGCCCGTGCAACCACTCCTTCGACGAACCGGAACAGATCCAGATTCCTGTCACCCAGTTCGCGGCCCACTACCCCAACACCTGGGTGAGCCTCGACGGGGGACTGTCCAGGACGGACCTGGAGGACCTGGCCCTGAACCGGTCACAACAGCAGTCGATGCGCGAGCTGGACCGGAACGCGCTCACCGCGCACCTCGACCGGTTGTCGGTAACGCTGCCAGCGGCGAAAACGAGCAGCGCGGAGGGTCGAACCCGAACCCGAACCCGAAGCCGAAGCCGCAGCATCAGCGGCGGGACCCGCCAACGGTCGGTGCAGGAACGCATCAACCAGGGTCCGTTCCGATCGGCGTTGCTGGAAAGGTTCGGCCTGGTGTGCGCGGTCACCGGCCCGTGCCCTGCCGAAGTCCTCCAGGCCGCCCACCTCCGCGACTTCGCCACCCACCAGACGCACGTCGTGGACGAGGGGTTGCTGCTGCGGTCGGACATCCACCAGCTGTTCGACGCCGGCCTGCTCTGGATCGACCCCGACGACCTCACCGTCCGGCTGTCCCCACGCGTCGCCGAGCACCCGCAGTACTGCCAGTACGACTACCAGGTCATCACGGTGGCGGCCCTCGCAACTGACACGACGAGGGCCGCCCTGCGCGACAGGTTGGCGCCTGGCCCCGAGCACGTCGAGCCCTCGTGACCCACATCTGCGGCCCGGGCTCGATCAGCGCTGCAGCAGCCGTGACCTGACAGAGGTGGGGGCCGGAACCCGACGGTCAGCCCCGGGACCAGTGCTGGTGGGTGCCGGTGCCGCAGCTCCACTGGTGGACGGTGGCGTTGTTCGCGGTCGACTCGTCGGCGACGTCCAGGCACAATCCGCTGTGCCGGGCCACGTAGCGGACGTGGCCCGCCCCGGCGTCCTCCGGACGCCACTGCTGGTGGGGCTCCCCGGTGCAGGCCCGTTGCGTCACGGCGCCGCCGGCGCTGGTCGCGCCGCCCTCCACGGTCAGGCACCGTCCGCTGTGCCAGGCGACGAGTTCGACGTGCCCACCACCAACATCCCGGGACAACCACCGCTGGTTGTCACCCCCGGTGCACTCCCACTGGATCACCCGGTGCCCCTCGGCGGTGGACTCGTCCGCCACGTCCAGGCACTTGGAGCTGTGCCTGGCCACCACCGGGCGCGCCTGACCCCCGTCCAGGCCGCTGATCCGTCCGGTGGCGGTGTCGATCTCCAGCTCGGGGGACCAGTCCATGGTGAGGGAGGTCGGGGTGGGGAACTCCAGGGGCAGCCACACGTACTCGGAGTCGTTCGGGGTGCCGCCCTGCGCCGGGCCCCACCGGTCACCCATGTAGAGGTAGCTGGTGGTCTCGCTGCCCTCCACAGGGAGCACGAAGGCCGTCTGCGAGCCGAAGGCCGTCGAGTTCCCCAGGTTCGTCGGCTCGGTCCACGGGCACTCCACGCACTCGGCGGTGGCGTACTTCTGCTGGTTGGGGTTCCACCCGGTGGCACCGGAGGTGACGAGGAAGTACACGCCGTCGCGCTCGAACATCGCCGGGGCCTCCCGGTGGCCGCCGGGCCACAGCACGTGGACGAGTTCCTCCACCTGCATGTAGTCGGGGGTCAGCCGGTACACGTGCAGGTCGTAGTTCTCCCGGGCGGAGGAGATCATGTACCCGGTGCCGTCCTCGTCAACGAAGGCCGTGATGTCCCGGGACATGTGCTCGTCGAAGGGCCGGAAGCTGCCCCGCCACTCGTAGTCGCCGTCGACGGTGTCCGACACGGCTACGGCGGCACGTGCCTCCCCGTAGTCCCGGCCGTTCTCCTTGTGCATCCACATGACGAACTGCCCCGTGGACTCGTTGTAGATCACCTTGGGGCGCTCGATGTTCGCGACGGTGAGTTCCGGGTCGCTGTCCTGGGTCAGCACGTGGTTGCGGAACTCCCAGTTCCGCAGGTCGGTCGACCGGTACGCCGAGACGTGCCGGAAGGTGAAGTCGGGGTTCCGGTTCTCCCCGAACCAGTAGTAGTACTCGCCGACCTTGAGCACGCCGCCGCCGTGGGCGTGCAGCGGGTTCCCGTCGGTGTCGGTGAACTGCGTTCCGTTGGGGACCCGCACGGGTTCGGCCGACGCGGTACCGGTGAGGACGCCGGTCATCAGCAGGGCCAGGGTGCCGACCATCGCGGCCAGCACGGCGCCCGGGCGTCGTCGTGTCCATCGTGTCCGGGACATGCGCACTCCCTTGTTCGCTGTCGACGGATGTGAGCACGCGATCTCGGGATGCGGCGAGCAGCGGCGACCGTGGGGAACGGCGAGCGGACGACGGCCGGACTCGCGGACCGGGGACGTGCGTCGAGCCACCACCGGCAGGCGGTGGAACCCGGACCGGGAGCGGACGCGCACCGGTAGCTCCTTCCGAGGGGAGGTCAGCCGGGCCGATCGCGTGATCTGGATCACCGTAACCGTTGGCGTGCGAGGGCTTCAATTCCCGGCGCATCGAAGTCGGGAGCGGTGGTTGTCGAAAGGACA
>NZ_AGVX02000162.1 GCF_000239155.1 Actinoalloteichus spitiensis RMV-1378 | reverse complement strand
GTCAGCGGTGGGTGGTGAGGTGGTGGGCGTAGGCGTAGGGGGTGAGGACGTCGGGCAGGGTCGGGCCGAGGGCGGTGGCGGTGAGGACGTCCACCGCCGCGTCGAGCCGGGTGGCCTCCGGGTCCTCGGCGCGGATCACGTCCCGTTCGGCGCGCAGCGCGTCGCCGACCAGGTCGCGGGTGACGGTGGTGCCGTCGGTGAGCGTGGTCGCGGTGTGGATCCACTGCCACAGCTGGGCGCGGGCGATCTCGGCGGTGGCCGCGTCCTCCATGAGGCCGTGGATGGCGACCGCGCCGGTGCCCCGCAGCCAGGCGTCGAGGTAGCGCAGGCACACCGCGACGTTGGACCGGACCCCGTCCCGGGTGACCTCGTGACCGGCGCTGGCGAGGTCGAGGAGGTGGTCGGCGGTGACGCGCACGTCGTCGCGGGTGCGGTCGAGCTGGTGGGGGCGGTCGCCGAGGACGGCGGTGAACGCCTCGCCGCACACCGGCACCAGCCCGGGGTGGGCGACCCAGGATCCGTCGAACCCGTCGGTGGCCTCCCGGTCCTTGTCCTGGCGGACCGCGGCCAGGGCCTCCCGGTTGGCGTCCGGGTCGCGGCGGGGGATGACGGCGGCCATGCCGCCGATGGCGTGGGCGCCGCGCCGGTGGCAGGTCTGGACGAGCAGTTCGGTGTAGGCGCGCATGAAGGGGACGGTCATGGTGAGCCGGGCACGGTCGGGCAGGACGACGTCGGCGCCGCGCCCGCCGAGGGTTCTGATCAGGCTGAACAGGTAGTCCCAGCGTCCCGCGTTGAGCCCGGTGGCGTGGTCGCGGAGTTCGTGGAGGATCTCGTCCATCTCGAAGGCGGCGGTGATGGTTTCGATGAGGACGGTGGCGCGGATCGTTCCCCGGGGCAGGCCGAGCGCGCGTTGGGCGAGGAGGAACACCTCGTTCCACAGGCGGGCTTCGTGGTGGTTCTCCAGTTTGGGCAGGTAGAGGTAGGGGCCGCTGCCGTCCTGGATGAGGCGGGTGGCGTTGTGGAGGACGTAGAGGCCGAAGTCGACCAGGCTGGCCGAGACGGGTCGGCCGTCGATGCGGAGGTGTTTCTCCACGAGGTGCCAGCCCCGGGGTCTGGCCACGATGGTGGCCGGGTCGTCGGTGATCCGGTAGCGGCGTCCGGTGCCGGTGGTGAAGTCGATGCGCCGCCGGATGGCGTCGTGCAGGTTGAGTTGCCCGCCGATGATGTTGTCCCAGGTGGGGGCGGTGGCGTCCTCGAAGTCGGCCATCCACACCTTCGCGCCGGAGTTGAGGGCGTTGACGGTCATCCGCCGGTCCGGGGGTCCGGTGATCTCGACGCGGCGGTCGAGGAGCCCGGGTGGGGGTGGGGGGACGCGCCAGGTGGGGTCGTGGCGGATGGCGGCGGTCCTGGGCAGGAAGTGGGGGGTCTCGGTGCCGTCGGTGAGGCGGGCGCGGCGGTGGCGGCGGCGGTCGAGCAGCGCTCGTCGGTCGGCGGCGAAGGTGTTGTCCAGCAGCGCCAGGAAGTCGAGGGCCTCGGGGGTGAGGATCTCGTCGTACCGGTCGCGGAGCGGGCCGTGGATCTCGACGCGTCCGGCGGTGGGGAACGGGGTGTGTCGGGTGGCGGTCGTCATCTCGCTCTCCCTCGGCTCAGAACTGGGCTTCCTCGGTGGAGCCGCGCAGCGCGGTGGTGGAGCTGTCGGGGTTGAGGGCGGTGCTGACCCGGTCGAACCAGCCGGTTCCGACCTCGCGTTGGTGGCGGGTCGCGGTGTAGCCGTGCGCCTCGGCGGCGAACTCCCGTTCCTGGAGGTCGACGTAGGCGGGCATCCCGGTGGTGGCGTACCGGGAGGCGAGGTCGAACATCGAGTGGTTGAGGGCGTGGAAACCGGCGAGGGTGATGAACTGGAACCGGTAGCCCATGTGTCCCAGTTCCCGTTGGAAGCGGGCGATGGTGGCCTCGTCGAGGTGGGCGCGCCAGTTGAACGAGGGCGAGCAGTTGTAGGCGAGGAGCTGGTCGGGGTAGCGGTCGTGGATGGCCTCGGCGAAGGCGCGGGCCACCTCCAGGTCGGGTTCGGAGGTCTCCATCCACAGCAGGTCGGCGTGGCGGGCGTAGGCGAGTCCGCGTTCGATGCAGGGTTCGATGCCCCCTCGGACGGTGTGGAAGCCCTCCCCGGTGCGTTCTCCGGTGGTGAAGCGGCGGTCGCGTTCGTCGACGTCGCTGGTGAGCAGGGTCGCGGCCTGGGCGTCGGTGCGGGCGATGATGACGGTGGGGACGTCGAGGACGTCGGCGGCGAGGCGGGCGGCGTTCAGGGTGCGTTCGTGCTGGCGGGTCGGGACCAGGACCTTGCCGCCGAGGTGGCCGCACTTCTTCTCCGAGGCCAGCTGGTCCTCCCAGTGCACCCCGGCCGCGCCGGCGCCGATCATGGCGCGCATCAGTTCGAAGGCGTTGAGGGGGCCGCCGAACCCGGCTTCGGCGTCGGCGACGATGGGCGCGTACCAGTCGAGGTCGCGGTCACCTTCGGCCCAGGAGACCTGGTCGGCCCTGGCGAGGGCGTTGTTGATGCGGCGGACGACGGCGGGCACCGAGTTGACCGGGTAGAGGCTCTGGTCCGGGTAGGTCTGGCCGGCGAGGTTGGCGTCGGCGGCGACCTGCCAGCCGGAGAGGTAGATGGCGCGCAGCCCGGCGCGGACCTGTTGGACGGCCTGGTTGCCGGTGAGCGCGCCGAGGGCGGGCACGTAGTCCTCGGTGCGCAGCAGGTGCCACAGCTTCTCGGCGCCGCGCCGGGCCAGGGTGTGCTCCTCGACGAGGCTGCCGCGCAGCGTGATGACGTCCTCGGCGGTGTAGGAGCGTTCGACGCCGCGCCAGCGGGGGTTGGTGGCCCACTCGCGGCGCAGGGCCTCCGCCGCGTCGGGTGTGCCGGTGCGTGCCCGGCCCGGGGTGCGGGTGTGGTCCGTCGTCGTGGTCATCGGGCACCTCCGAATTGCGAAGCCCGCGATTGTCCAGCGGGGGTCCACCGACGATGACATGGCTCGGACAACCGCAGGAAGGCTGCCAATCCGCCAATTTCCGCGAATTCTCCCGGGTCTTTCAGCGAATTCGGCGAAGACCCGTTTCCTATGCTGGACCGGTCGCGCCCGGCCGCGGCCGGGCCCCGCCAGCGGCGTCGGAAGGGGTGGTCAGCGTGGACAGGACCTTCGTCGGAGCGAAGCTGCGTCACCTGCGGGAGAGCAGGTCGATGAGTCAGGTGAACCTGGCCAGGCTGTTGGAGATCTCGCCGAGTTACCTGAACCAGATCGAACGGAACGCACGGCCGTTGACGGTTCCCGTGCTGCTGCGGATCACCGAGGCGTTCGGGGTGGACGCGGAGTTCTTCGCCAACGACGACACGGGGCGGCTGGTGGCGGAGGTGCGGGAGGCCCTGTTGGACGAGGAGGTGGGGGTCGAGGCGTCGACGGGTGAGTTGACCGAGCTGGCGACGAACCTGCCGACGATCGCGCGGGCGCTGGTCCGGCTGCACCGCCGGTACCGGAGCGCGGTGGAGAACACGGCGGCGTTGACGGCGGAGAACGGCACCGGGTTGCACGGGAGCGCGGCGGCGCCGTTACCGCACGAGGAGGTGCGGGACTTCTTCTACGAGCGGGAGAACTACGTCGCCGAGCTGGACGAACGCGCCGAACGGCTGGCGGTGGCCCTGGACCTGCGGCGCGGGGAGGTGCGGGCGGCGCTGCGGGACCGGTTGTCGGAGGCGCACGGGGTGCGGGTGACCAGTGAGGGCGTCGACGAGGCGGCCGGTGAGCAGCACCGGTACGAGCCGGCGGCCCGGGTGCTGCGGTTGGCGCCGACGCTGCGGTTCGGTCAGCAGGCGTTCCGGATGGCCTCGCAGATCGCCCTGTTGGAGCACGACCGGCTGATCAGCGGGTTGGCGGACTCGTACGCGTTCTCCGGGCCGGCGGCGAGGTCGTTGGCGCGGGTGGGGTTGGCGAACTACTTCGCGGGCGCGTTGATCCTGCCCTACGGGTCGTTCCTGCGGCGGGCCGAGGAGTTCCGGTACGACATCGAGCGGTTGTGCGACCACTTCAGCGTCGGGTTCGAGACGGTGTGCCACCGGTTGTCGACGCTGCAACGGCCCAGGGCGCGGGGGGTGCCGTTCTCGTTCGTGCGGGTGGACCGGGCGGGCAACATGTCGAAACGGCAGTCGGCGGCGGGTTTCCACTTCTCCCGGGTGGGCGGGGCGTGCCCGTTGTGGAACATCTACGAGGCCTTCAGCGCGCCGGGGAAGATCCTGACGCAGATCGCGACGCTGCCGGACGGGAAGAGCTACTTCTGGGTGGCGCGGACGGTGCGGCGCAACATCGGCGGTTTCGGCAGTCCGGGGAAGATGTTCGGGGTGGGGTTGGGCTGCGAGCTGCGGCACGCGCGGCGGCTGGTGTACTCCACGGGACTGGACCTGGACGACCTGGGGGCGGCGACGCCGATCGGGATGGGGTGCAAGGTGTGCGACCGGCCGGCGTGTCCGCAGCGGGCGTTCCCGGCGGTGGGCCGGCAGCTGACCGTGGACGAGAACACCAGCACCTTCGTCCCCTACCCGGCGGTGCCCGCGTCCCCCTGACCGGGTGGGGGCGGGTTCCCGGTCAGGGGGACGGGTGGTGGTCAGCCAAGGGTGAGGCCCCACGCCAGGCAGGCGACGGCGGCGGTGGCGGTCACCGAACGCAGCACGTTGGCGCGGTTCCAGCGGCGTTCGAACGCGCGACGGGCGGCGGTGGCCGATTCGCCGGTCGCGGCGAGCGCGTTGTTCAACGGCACGTTGACGACACCGGTGACGACGACCGTGGTGAGGCTGAGGGCGAATCCGCCGAGCAGCCAGGGCAGGACGGTCTGCCCCTCGGTGCCGAGGTGCGTGGCGGCGGCGACGGCGGCGCAGACCGGGGTGCCGAGGAAGGGCAGGAGGAACCACGGGTTGGGGATGACCTCGTTGATCCGCCGCATCACGCGCACGAAGGTCGCGTCGTCGACGCGGCGCAGCGCCGGCATCACCCCGTAGGCGAATCCGGTGAACAGCCCGGCGACGAGCCCGCCGGTGACGGTGGCGGCGAGGAGGGCGCCGGTGCCCAGCGGGCTCATCGGAGACCCCCGGTGACCGCCACCGGGGCCGGGCCGGAGGGGGTGGCTGGCGGGGTGGCCGGGCGGGCCGGCGCCGGCTGGAGCGGGTGGACG
>NZ_AGVX02000163.1 GCF_000239155.1 Actinoalloteichus spitiensis RMV-1378 | reverse complement strand
GTCGGAAAGGGCGAACACCACGCCGTCGGCCTGGACCCGGTGGGGAAGCGGTTGCACGACGGGCCGTTGCCCAACAGCGAACCGAAGTTGCGGGCGATGTTCGACAAGCTCGCCAAGCACGGAACGCTGCTGGTCGTGGTCGACCAGCCCGCCACGATCGGCGCCCTGCCGATCGCGGTAGCCCGTGCCTGCGGCCATGAAGTGGCCTATCTGCCCGGCCTGGCCATGCGCCGCATCGCAGACCTCTATCCCGGACGCGCGAAAACCGACGCCCGGGACGCGTTCGTCATCGCCGACGCCGCCCGCTCGCTGCCGCACACGCTGCGCCGGGTCGACGTCGGCGACGACGCCCTGGCCGAGCTGGACGTGCTGGTCGGGTTCGACGACGACCTGGCCGGTGAGGCCACCCGGATCGGCAACCGCATCCGTGGCCTGCTCACCGGCGTCCACCCCGCCCTGGAACGCGTGATCGGCCCGAGGATCGGCCACCCGGCGGTGCTGGAGATCCTGTCCCGCTGCGGCGGCCCCACCGGCATCGCCAAAGCAGGCCGGCGCAAACTCACCGTGATCGCCACCGCGCATGCGCCCCGCGTGGGCGACAAACTGGTCACCGCGATCCTGGCCGCGCTGGACGAGCAGACCGTCGTCGTCCCGGGCACGACCGCGGCGGACACCGTCCTGCCACGCCTGGCCGACAGTCTGAAAAGCGTTCTCCTGCAACGCAGACAGGTCGCCACCGAGGTCGAGGGGATACTCGATGCGCACCCTCTTGCCGGGGTCCTGACCTCCATGCCCGGTATCGGGGTCAGGACCGCAGCCCGGATCCTGCTGGAAGTCGGCGACGCTTCGGCGTTCACGTCCTCCGCCCACTTGGCCGCTTACGCCGGGATCGCGCCGGTCACCCGCAGTTCGGGTTCCTCGATCAAGGGCGAGCGCCCGGCCCGCACCGGCAACCGCAAACTCAAACGGGCGTTCTTCCTCGCCGCGTTCGCGGCCTTGTCCGATCCCACCAGCAGGGCCTATTACCAGCGGAAACGCGATGAGGGGAAGAAGCACAACGCCGCGCTGATCTGCCTGGCCCGGCGCCGCTGCGACGTCGTGTTCGCCATGCTCCGCAACAAGACCCGCTACCGGCACCCCGAGGTCACTCCCGCCCCGGCTGCGGCTTGACAACCACATAGGGACACCCCCC
>NZ_AGVX02000164.1 GCF_000239155.1 Actinoalloteichus spitiensis RMV-1378 | reverse complement strand
CACCGGGTCCAGGCCGACGGCGTGGTGTTCGCCCTTTCCGACGTCCAGGCCGAGGAACACCTGGTAACCGCTGGTCATCCGTACTGTCTTTCGTCCGTCGCGGGTGGTCGCTGGTCGGGCATCGACGGCCGGCACCCACGTTACGACGAGACCTACCCGATCGGTGGCCGTGTCCCTATCAGCGGTCCCTCGATGCCACCAGGCCTGGTGACACCACCCCCCGGATCATGGGTTCGACTGGGGGCGTCAGTCATGCCGGGCCTGGCGACCACGACTCCTT
>NZ_AGVX02000165.1 GCF_000239155.1 Actinoalloteichus spitiensis RMV-1378 | reverse complement strand
CGGGCCGGAGGGCCGCCGGGTTCGGCGGCGGGGCGCCCGGGGTGGAGCCCGCCGTCGACTGCTGGCCGGTCGAGCCGCTGAAGCCCACCGCCCCCTGGTACGCCTCGGTCGCGGCGCGGAAGTAGGACAGCAGGCCCGCGCGCTGCTCCTCGGTGAGCGCGCCCACGGCTCGTCCGATGGGTTCCCTGGTCCTGCCGAGCAGCTCGACCAGGGGTGCCGGCAGTCGACCCGTGTGCCGCACCACCGTGCGGCGACGGTCCTCGGGATCGGTGGTGCGTTCCGCCAGCCCGGCCTCGACCAGGCGGTCCACGGCGCGGGTCGCGGCGCTCGGGGTGATCCGGAGTCTGGCGGCCAGCTCTCCCGAGGTCATCGGGCCGTCCAGGTCGAGCAGGTTGCTGGCCTGGTAGTCGGTGTGGCCCAGCCCGCTCATGTCCGCTGCCGCCAGGTGGAACCGGACGACGGCGGCCAGGTAGCGGCGGTAGGTGGACGTCATCTCGTCAGGGGGCATCGACACCATCCTTGATCGTGTGCAATAATTGAACCAAGTCAATTATTGCACGAAGTGAAGGAGGCCGTGGTGGTCGAGGTGCTGCCCCAGGAACGGGTCGAGACGAGCGATGCTGAGCCCCGCCGGACGCGTCGGCGGCTGTGGTGGGTGCTGGGCGGCCTCGGTGCTGTGCTTGCGCTCGGCGCGGGCGGTGGTTACCTCGCGCTGAAAGCCACCAGCGATGTCGCGAACACGGGCGTGGCCGAGTGTTCCGAGGTCCCCGTCACCACCGCCCTCGGGGCGGAGGTCGTGGCGGAGGCGCGGGCGGGTGCCTGCGCGGCGGTCGCCGAGCTCGGCCGGGCGTGGGCGGAACACGACGCGGACGCCTACGGCGCCGTGTTCACCGAGAACGCCACCTACACCACCTTCGCCGCCACCCACTACGTCGGCAGGGAGGACATCGTGCGCAGCCACGAGGCCCTCTTCGACGGCGTCCTCGCCGGCACCCGCCTGACGGACTCCTACCTCGGGTTGCAGGTCCTGACCGAGGACGTCGCGGTCCTCACCGCGCGCGGCGACACCTATGAGGGCGACGAGCCCGGCGAGCCGAGCAAGGTGCAGACCTACACCCTGCTCCGGGACGGGGACACCTGGCGGGTCGCGGCGTTCCAGAACACCCAGCGCCAGGAGGTCATGGAGCGGATCCAGTACCTGTGGATGCCCGAGACCCGGCCCGCCGCCGAGCGGTGAACCACGCGCGGGCGATCGAGCGGCGGTCCTCCGGAGGTGTCCGTGTGGGCACTGGCGCGGAGGACGCCGGCGGCCCCGCTCCCCGCCCGCGAGGCGATCGCCCGGTGCGCGCGAAGCGGCGTCGCGGTGCCGATGGCGCGCCGCCGCCCGGGGCCGGTCCCGGCTGTCGTGCGGTGATGTTCACCCGCGCGTGCCTGCTGTACTGCCCGCCTACTGGGTACCATCACGGTGCCGTTTGCGACATCGTGTGACGCACAGGGCGTCGAAACCGCGCACACACGGCAGTTGGGGGGTGGTGGTCGTGTTGTTGAGGTTCCGAGCCGCCAACCACAAGTCCTTCCGCGACGAGTTCGAGTTGTCGATGATCAGGGCGGACAGCGACGTCGGAGTGAGCTTCGACGGCGACTGGGCCGACGTCACCCGGAGGGTCGCGGCGATCTACGGGGCCAACGCCTCGGGCAAGACCACCGTCCTCGACGCGCTTCACTTCGCCGTCACCGCCGTGCGCCAGTCGAACGTCCACTGGGCGGATCGCGACACCTTCCCCTACCACCCCTTCAAGCTGGACCAGGGGTCCGCTCGAAGTCCCTCGCTCTACGAGATGGACGTCGTCGTCGAGGGGATCCGGCACACGTACGGGTTCCGGAGCAACGGTCGCGGAGTGGTGGGGGAATGGCTGTACTCCTACCCACGAGGGCGGCGGCGGGTGCTGTTCGAGCGGGACGCCACCAGTCCCAGTCCTTATCGTTTCGGTAGGACCCTGAAGGGTGAGAACGCCACGATCTCGAAGGTGACGAGGGACAATGCGTTGTTCCTGTCCACGGCGGCCAGCTATCGCCACGAGTGGTTGTCGAAGGTGCGGGGCTCCATCCTGGGGAAGTTCGATTCGTTCTGGCGCGGGAATGGCGAGGCGGAGCGACGGTTGGCGGCGGTCAAGAGGATCCTCGAGGGGAGCAAGGCCGAGGATCGAGCGTCAGTACTGCTGAGAGTCGCGGATGTCGGAATAACCGGCGTCACCGTGGAGCGAGCCGAGGTCGACGAGAAGTTCCTGAAGTTCCTCCGGCACATGCACGAGTTCGTCCAGGCCGAACACGGTGCCGCCGATGCCGATCTCAACGACGTCCTTGAGGATGTCAGTCGGCGCCTCCAGTTCTCCCACGCCACGGCTGCTCCCGACACCTCGGTCATGCTCGGTCTCGACGAGGAGAGCCACGGCACCATCACGTGGTTGACGATGGCACTGCCCGCCCTGGACGTTCTGCGGGCCGGCGGCGTCCTGGTCGTCGACGAGCTCGACAGCAGTCTGCACCCCCTCCTGACCGCCACCCTCGTTCGCATGTTCGAGGAGCCGGCCACCAACACCGCGGGTGCGCAACTCCTCTTCTCGTCCCACGATGTTTCGCTGCTCGGTAAGCTGACCAGGGGCCAGCTGAAACGGGACGAGGTGTGGTTCACCGAGAAGGATTCGTCCGGGGCCAGCCAGCTCTACTCGTTGGCCGAGTTCAGGACTCCCGAAGCGGGGAACGTCGAGAAGCGGTACCTGGAGGGGCGCTTTGGCGCGACGCCGATCGTGGACCTGGACGAACTGGTCGGGGCCGCGAGCAAGTGAGGGTGGGTGACCAGGCGAGGTAGGGGTAGGGACTCCCTCTCGAGGTCCACAGGAAAGCGTTCGGAGCGCCGCCGGATCCTGGTCGTCACCGAGGGAAAGGTAACGGAACCCACCTACCTCAACGAGCTGAAGCGGCGGCTCCGCGCGACGGGAGTGAGCGTCAGCGTCGTGCCTGGCAAGCACTCCGACCCGCGCACCGTCGTGGACACGGCGAGGACCCAGCGCGACAGCGCCGAGCGCGCGGGGGAGGCGTTCGACAGCGTCTGGTGCGTCGTCGACGTGGACGACCACCGGGGGTTACCCGCCGCGATCAGGGACGCGAGTCGCTCCGGGCTGAAGGTCGCGGTCAGCAACCCCTGCTTCGAGATCTGGCTGTTGTGGCACTACGAGGACCAGACGGGCGCGCTCAGCTCCGAGGCGCTCCGGAAGCGGGTGGAGCGGTACCTCGACGGCAAGCACATCCGACCCGCGTTTCCCTATGGCAGCTGGGGGGAGGCCTGCCGGAGAGCGGCGGCGGCCAGCCCAGCCACACCCCCCCGCGAACCCTGGCAGTGGAGTGCGCGAGCTGGTCATCGAGATGTCCGGGAATTAGTCGGCGGAGTCGGGGCGCACCGTCGGGGGCGTCGACCAGCACCGGGCGGAGCCCGGCACGACGAAGGCCCAGGTCCCGGGTGGACACCCGCTGACCTGGGCCTTCGTGCTACGAGCGGATGACGGGAATCGAACCCGCGTTCTCAGCTTGGGAAGCTGATGTTCTACCATTGAACTACATCCGCAGTGGCTCCCAAAGCATACACGGTGCCCGCCGGGGCCTCCACCACCCCCCGGCAGTTAGGCTGACGCGGTGCTTCTGAGTGACCGTGACCTGCGCGAGGAGATCGGAGCCGGTCGGCTCGCGATCGATCCGTACGACGCCGAGCTGGTGCAGCCCTCCAGTGTGGACGTTCGGCTCGACCGGTTCTTCCGGGTCTTCGACAACAGCAAGTACACCCACATCGACCCCTCCCTCCAGCAGGACGAGCTGACCTCCCTGGTGGAGACCGAGGGCGACGACCCGTTCGTGCTGCACCCCGGCGAGTTCGTGCTGGGCTCCACCTTCGAGACGGTCACCCTGCCCACGGACCTGGCGGGGCGGCTGGAGGGGAAGTCCTCGCTCGGCCGGCTGGGGCTGCTCACCCACTCCACGGCGGGCTTCATCGACCCGGGATTCAGCGGGCACATCACCCTGGAGCTCTCGAACGTCGCGAACCTGCCGATCACCCTGTGGCCGGGCATGAAGATCGGGCAGCTCTGCCTCTTCCGGCTTTCCAGCGCGGCCGAGAACCCCTACGGCTCCTCGGCGGTCGGCTCCCGCTACCAGAACCAGCGGGGCCCCACGCCCTCCCGGGCACATCTGAACTTCCGGCGTTTCGAGACCAAGCGCTGACGCCCGGGCCGATCGGGCCGTTCGGCGGGCGGCGGTCGCGTGGACCGGGCCGAGGACTGATCCGCATGCCCTGGAGCACCACGATGGGCGAGTGCGCGTACGGTGGGCGGCCCCAGAGCGAACGTAGCCAGGATGCGTGCGAGGGGTCGTGAAGCCGAGATCCTCGCCCCGACCTGGGCTCCGTCCTTTCACGTCCCTGGTGGTTTTCGTGCCGCGCCCCCCAGTCGAGGCGGCGCCGCGTAGCCGCATCAGTACCTAACGGGACCATAAAGCTTCGCCGGACCGGCCGTTCAGGTACGTCAGGACGCGCTAGACCAGTCACTGGCGCGGACCGTGGAGCAGCTGATGTGGGTGTGCTGCTGGTCCTGGGAAGGTCGCGCACCAGGGACCAAGGGGAGTGCGGTGATGAGGAGAGCCACCCGCCGAGCGGTGGGAGCCGTTGCCGGGGCTCTGATGGTGTGTTCGTTGGCCGCCTGCGGTAGCCGTGTGGTCGAAGGACAAGCCGTTCCGGTGGAGGAGTCGGGGACCACGCCTGGGGCGACGGGGAGCGAGCGCACCTCGGAGGCGGGAGGTGAGGGGCACGAGGATGATTTCGCCGAGACGCCGATCACGGAACCACGGCTGGTGGATGCCTGCGCGCTGGTGGACACGTCGGTCCTGGAACCTGTCCTGGACGGCGACTCCCTGAGCATGGGGACGAGTGCGCACGCGATCGCGCAATGCCTTTTCGGGGACTGGGACGTGACAGGAGCGCTGCGTATCGACGCCGAGAAAGTCCTCGTTCCATCCCCTGCGTCTCGCGTGCTGCGCGACTTGGACGCGATTACCTGGGACACCGTCGTGGATGATACGTGTGAGACGACGCTGGCCTGGCTTTCTGGGGGGCCGGCCATCATCGTCGAGATGTGGCATGAGGCCGAGGACGGGAGCGTCGGTGGTGGCGCGGAGTTGTGCGTGGCGGCTTCCGAAGTCGCGGTCGCGGCCGCCTACCGCCTGGTAGACGGCACGGATCACTACGTGGTACCTCCACCGGGGAGCCTGTTGTCCCTGGATCCGTGTGAGGTCATCGGCGGCCTCGAGGTCGCGGTTCTGCACGACACGTTGGCGGAGGCGCCGTTGCGGGCACGCGGGACCGGGGACGTCGTATGCGAGGCCGTGAGCTACCTCCCGGGCGGCGCGGTCCTTGTGACGGAGGTGGGATTCGTGTGGGTCCCGCTCCCGGATGGCGGTGAACTGATCAGCGTCGCCGGGCGGGATGTGTACATCGCTCCGGCTCCTGATCAGGGTGTTTCGATGTGTGCCGCGTTCCTGGTCGGACGACAGGTCGACTACGCCGCCGAGGCAGCCGACAATCTCCACGAGATGCTCAGCGTCGTCTTCTCCGTGCCGCTCGAGCCGGGAGAGGACGACGTGACGGGGTCCGCGAAGGCATGTGACCAGCTGGTGCCGGTCCTGGAACCGCTGGTAGCCGGACTGTCGTGAACACGGCGGTGCGGCTGGGCGAGTTGCGCCTGGGACTGGCCACCACCGGACCGGCTGGCGGCCGGTCCCGCGCCTGTACCCGAGTCCGGCCTTCCTGACGATCAAGGGCGGGAGGAGGTCGAACCCGCCCGACACCCCGTTCTCCGCCGCACCCGTCAGATGCTGGTCAGCCGCTCGCCGCTGGTGTGGCGGTGGCTCACGCCCGACCCACGGGTCCTGACCGGACGGGGGGCCTCGGGGCCCTGCGGACAGCGTGGAGGCGCGCCGCCAACCGCCCGTAGGGCGACGTGCGCCCGATGCGTCTGATCCGATGGGACCTCGTCCCCGGCCAGCAGGGCGGTGAGGCAGAACAGGCAGGAGCGTGGTGGGGACCTCGCGCGCGGGTACGCCTCCCCAGTGGCGTGCTGACCTCGGCTCCAGGTTGAGCTGGAGAACCGGTCACCCCGCTCGTGGCGGTGACGCCGATCGTGGCTGACCGCTCCACGTCCCCGCCGGTACGTTCTCGTCCTGCCCGCTGGGCCTCGTCCACCACCGGGCACGTGCGGGCGCCGGCCGGGGCCCGGATGGCCGGAGCGGCAGGCCGTGGACCCGGTGGGCTCGCGGCGAACGCCGCTGACGCTGATGCCGCGATCCGGGGGCCAGCGCAGCAGGTCCACGCCGTGGGGTTCCTCGTCCCAGCGTCGACGGGCCGACGCTGGTGCCCGAACCGCCGGCGGTTCCACCCGACGAGGACCAGCCGGTCCGCCACGGCACCACGGGAACCCCCTGTGCGCCTCTCGCCCTGCCGGAGGCACGCGCCGGCCGGACACCGGAGACCGTCCCGCACGGCGGACCGGCCGAGTTCCCGCGACCTGACCCGGCCCGGTCCGGGCTCCTGCCGCCCGTCAGCGGCGGACGACCTCCACCCCGCCGTCCCGGGGGAGCCACCGCAGCTCGGCCAGCGTCGACACCACCAGGTCGGCGGGCAGCGCACCCACGTCCGGATTGGTGCCCACACCCACGCTCCGCATCCCGGCGGCCCGGGCCGCCGCCACCCCAGCCGCCGCGTCCTCCACCACGAGGCAGTCCTCCGCCGGCACGTCCAGCAGCCGAGCGGCCGCCAGGTGGGGCTCCGGGTCGGGCTTGCCCCGGGCCACGTCGTCGGCGGTCACCATGACGCGCGGGGGCCGCAGTCCCGCCGCCGCCAGCCGCTTCCCGGCCAGCGCCCGGCCCGCCGAGGTGACGATGGCCGCCCGGTCACCACCCGCCGCCAGCACCTCGGCGGCCCCGGGGAGGGCGACGACGTCGTCGAGGTCGGCGAGTTCCAGTTCGTCCAGCCGTTCCAGCGCCGGGCCGACCCGCTCGGGTGGCAGCACGGCGGCCACCGCGTCCGCCGAACGCAGGCCGTGGAAGTCGGCCAGTCCGGTCGGGTCCACGCCGTGTTCCCCGCACCAGCGCCTCCAGCACCGGTCGACGGCCGGAGTCGAGTCGACGAGGGTCCCGTCCAGGTCGAGGAGAAGTGCCCGCACGAACATCGTTCGACGGTAACCGAGCCGGCGGTCGAGCAGCACGCACGAGGCCGCCGGCGCGGCCGTGACCAGGGGCACTCACGGGGCTGGCCGCCGGGACCGGCGGACGGAGGTGACCCGGGTGGGCCGGTCGGGGGGCCGAACCGGGAGGACCGGGACGAGCCGCACGGCCGCCCCGCGCCCGGCCGCGAGCGCGGGCGACCCCGAGGGCTCCGGGCGGCTGCCGAGCGCCCCGAGCCTCGGCGCCCCCGGAGGGACGATCGGGTGGCCAACCCCGGTCACCCGGCCGGCCGAGGCGGAGTGACGCGCGCCGCCCGCGGCCGTCCACCGAGGTGCCCGGCGCGGTGACCTGGCTGCCGCCCCGACCGGAACCCGCATCCGGCTGGGCCTCCCGCGCACTCCGCGCCACCGGCGCGTACGTGGTGCGCTGGTCGGCCTCGACCAGGTGGACCGTCCACTCGGGCGCCGGCCGACGCCGGCCGCCCGCACCCGGGCCGTCGCCGGTCCCCCCACCTCGGGCGAGGCCCGGGAC
>NZ_AGVX02000166.1 GCF_000239155.1 Actinoalloteichus spitiensis RMV-1378 | reverse complement strand
GGGGCGCTGTAGACGGACAGCGGCATCGACCCGATCGCGCGGAGGGGTGTGAGGACCGCCGCCACCACCGCCCACCGGCAGAGCAGGAGGCATCCGCCCAGCGCCAGCAGGGCGACCCCGGCCGCCCCCACGACCTCGAACGGCGTCCCCGAATGCGGGGAGGAGACCAGCAGCCAGGCGGGGTCGGAACTGGGAACGGTGCCGAGCATGCCCCACTGGACGAGTTGGTCGAGACGCGCGCCGAACTCCTCGGTCGCCGGGGCGTCCACCCCGTACTCCTCGAGGAGGAGTCCACGCAGCCGCTCCGTGTTCCCCGAGCCCGACATCCAGTGGGACAGCCCGTACCCGGCCGAGGCCAGACCGGCCCCGACCAGCGACAGGGTCGTGGCGACCCGGGTGGAGGCGAGGTCGAGCCGCCCGACGGCGATGCCCGCGAGCACGAACGGCATCCAGGTCAGCGCGGGGTAGGACCCGGTGACCAGCAGTGCGGGCAGCCCGCCGGGGCTCGACAACTCCAGCGACTCGAAGACGTGGTACTCGTACGGCTGGCTGCTGGGCGCCCACCGCGAACGCAGCCAGAAGGACACCAGCGGGCCGAGGACGGCCCAGCCGGCCGCGATCGTCCAGAGCGTGGCCGGCCGCAGCCAGAGCAGCGGCAGGGCCAGTGCGAAGTACACGGCGTAGTAGCAGAGGATGACCAGTACCGGAGTGCCCAGCGCGTCCAGCACGAGGCCGAGCAGGAACAGCAGGAGGGCCCGGACGGCCAGCCGGGTGACGACGGCGCGACGGCCACCACCGGCGACGGGAGCTCGGCCACCACTGAGCAGGGCGAGCGAGACGCCCGCGAGCAGGGCGAACAGTGCCGCGGAGCGCCCGTGGAACACCTCCAGCGCCACGGCGCCCTCCGCGCCGTCCCGGGGGTGGGGGCCGATGTGGGCCGCGAACATCCCCAGCACCGCGAGGGCGCGCGCCACGTCGAGACCGAGAACCCGTGACGTCGGGCCGCTCGCCCTCGTCCGGCGTTCGCCGGTCAGTTCCACAGCGCCACCACGTCGACCCCGGCGGCGGCGAGGAGCTTCCTGGTCAGGGGAAGGCTGATGCCGACGACGTTCGACGGGTCCCCCTCCACCCCCTCCACGAACCAGCCGCCGAGACCGTCGAGGGTGAAGGCTCCCGCGACCTGGAGCGGTTCGCCCGTGGCGAGGTAGGCCTCCAGCTCGGCCTCGGTCGGCTCACCGAACCGGACGGTGGTGCCCGCGATGCCCTCCAGGGACCGGACCCGCCGCCCGTGTTCGATGCGGACCACCGCGTGTCCGGTCAGCAACTCGGCGCTGCTCCCGGCCAGGGTGCTCCACCGTTCCCGCGCGCGCTCGACCGAGCCGGGCTTGCCGACGGCGGTCACCCCCTCCGGGCCGGGTACCGCCAGCATCGAGTCGCAGGCGACGACGACCGAGTCGGGGTACTCGGAGGCGACCTCGGTGGCGACGGCGTCGGCCTTGGCCCTGGCGAGTTCGACGACGATCCGGGCAGGGTCGGGCCGGGACATCCCCTCGATGAGCGCCTCCTCGTCGACACCGGAGACCCTGACCACTGGGTCGACACCGGCGGCCCGCAGCACGCTGCGTCGGGCGGGTGAGGCCGAGGCGAGAATCAGCTGCACGGGTCGAGCGTAGAGGGCACCACCGCTCACCCGGTCAGGGGCGGGCAGCGGCGCCGGGCCCGGGAGCCCGCCGGTGCCCGCCCGGGAACCGGCTCACCAGCGGGGAAGCGCGGAACGCCGCCACGCCCCGGGGCCGGGGCTCAGCGGTTGGCGGCAGGATGCGGAGCGTTCCGCCCAGGGGGTCCGCTCCGGGGGAGCCGCGTCGACCGGCGCGGCCGAGGTCAGCGAGGCCACCACGCTGGTCAGCGCCGCCAGCTCGACGTCGTCCGGGGTGCCCCGGACGACCCGCAGCAGCGGACGCGCCGGCTGGCTCTCGTCGTTCGTGCTCATGCGTTCACCTCCGTTGACCGTCGGCCCGCCAGGATCAGAGCGGGATGTTCCCGTGCTTCTTGGGGGGCAGGGTCTCCCGCTTGTCCCGCAGCATCCGCAGCGACCGGGCGATGTAGCCCCGGGTGTGGGACGGCGGGATGACCGAGTCCACGTAGCCCCGCTCGGCGGCCACGTAGGGGTTGCACAGGGTGTCCTCGTACTCCTGCTGGAGCCGAGCCCGCACCTCGGCGATGTCCTCCCCCCGGTTCGCCGCCTCGACCAGGGTCCGGCGGTGCAGGATGTTGACCGCGCCCTGCGCCCCCATCACGGCGATCTGGGCGGTGGGCCAGGCCAGGTTCATGTCCGCGCCCAGGTGCTTGGACCCCATGACGTCGTAGGCGCCCCCGTAGGCCTTGCGGGTGATCACGGTGACCTTGGGAACCGTGGCCTCGGCGTAGGCGTAGAGCAGCTTGGCCCCGCGCCGGATGATGCCGTTCCACTCCTGGTCGGTGCCCGGCAGGAAGCCGGGGACGTCGACGAAGGTCAGCACCGGGATGTTGAAGGCGTCGCAGGTCCGGACGAAGCGGGCGGCCTTCTCACTGGCCGCGATGTCCAGCGTGCCGGCGAACTGGGTGGGCTGGTTGGCGACGACTCCGACGCTGTGCCCCTCCACCCGGCCGAACCCGATCACGATGTTGGGTGCGAACAGCTCCTGGACCTCGCAGAAGTCACCCATGTCGAGCACGCGGGTCACGACGTCCCGGATGTCGTAGGGCTGGTTCGGCGAGTCGGGGACGAGGGTGTCCAGCTCCCGGTCGCTCTCGGTCAGCGTCTCGGCGACCGGCCCCTCCCCGGTGTCCTCACCCTCGAACACCGGGGGCTCCGACAGGTTGTTCGAGGGGAGGTAGCTCAGCAGCGCCTTGACGTAGGAGATCGCGTCGTCCTCGTCCTCCGCCAGGTAGTGGGCGTTGCCGGACCGGGAGTTGTGCGTCTCCGCGCCCCCCAGCTCCTCGAACCCGACGTCCTCACCGGTCACCGTCCGGATGACGTCCGGGCCGGTCACGAACATGTGGGAGGTCTTGTCGACCATCACGGTGAAGTCGGTGATGGCGGGCGAGTACACCGCGCCGCCCGCGCAGGGCCCCATGATCAGCGAGATCTGGGGGATGACGCCCGAGGCGTGGGTGTTGCGGCGGAAGATCTCCCCGTAGAGCCCCAGGGAGACCACGCCCTCCTGGATCCGCGCGCCGCCGGAGTCGTTGATCCCGATGATGGGGCAGCCGGTCTTCATGGCGAGTTCCATGATCTTGACGATCTTCTCGCCGAGCACCTCGCCCAGTGAACCGCCGAAAATCGTGAAGTCCTGGGAGTAGACGCACACCTTCCGGCCGTCGACCGTGCCGAACCCGGTGACGACACCGTCGCCGAGGGGCCGGTTCTTCTCCATCCCGAAATTGGTGGACCGGTGGCGGGCGTGTTCGTCGATCTCCACGAAGGACCCCGGGTCGAGCAACATGTCGATCCGCTCGCGGGCGGTCTTCTTGCCCTTCGCGTGTTGCTTCTCGACCGCCCGGGCCGAGCCGGCGTGCACCGCCTCGTGGCTCCGGCGGTAGAGGTCGGCGAGCTTGCCCGCCGTGGTGTGGATGTCCGGCTGGGTGTCCGGCACTTCCCCGATCGGCTCCGTCGCGCTGCTCATGAGGAGGCAGCCTAGCGTTGTCGGAGCCACTTCTCCGCACCCTTGCCCGGACTCTTCCTCCTGGGAGCACACCCCATACCACCTGCCGTGATGCGGTAGTTCTGTGGAACTGGACCAAGAACGGACCGCTCGCTTTGTCGTCCACGCACGGGTGGGTGACGAGCGGTCGGCGCCGGGGGTGCGGACCCTCCCCGCGCCACCACGCGCCTGGCGCGGACAGGGTGGGCACCGGGACGTGTGCCAGGAGGGCCGCCCGCGCGCCCAGCTCCGGCGGGACGGCCCCGGCGCGGGCCGGGAAGGGGTGGCCGCCCGGCGGCGGTCGGACGCGCGGGAACGGTTCGAGAATAGTCGTCCCACTCCGAGGTGGGAAAACGGGAGAAACGTCGCGACTGGATATCCGGAAAGGCAGCCGCCGCATGCGGGCAGCGCGATCCGGAGAACCTGCTCGCGGGAGGAGGACGCGCCGTTCCCGTGGATTCGGATTCGAAGGTCGGATTCGAGGTCGATACCGGGGCGGCGAACGGACATCGGAACGTGGGGCCCGGTGTCGCCGAGCGAGGACGCCGCGCCGGAGGGACGGCACCGCGCCGCGGCCGAGGGCGACCCGGCCCACCACGAGGGGGCGGACGGTGGCCCGTTCGAGGCCGGCCCGGCCGGTGGGCGCGCGGCCGTTCGTAGGCTGGTGCGGTGCGCGCCCGACTCGACAGACCCCCGCTCGACCCGGCCCGGCTCCACCACGAGCTGGTGCTGGGCGGCGGCCCGTTCACCTCGGTCGAGGTGGTCGAGGTGACGGGGTCGACCAACGCGGACCTCGTGGACGCCGCCCGGCAGGGCGCCCCGGACCGCCGAGCGCTCCTCGCGGAGGAGCAGCGGGCCGGGCGCGGCCGGCTCCGGCGCGGCTGGGAGTCCCCACCCCGGGCGGGGCTCACCCTCAGCGTGCTGTTCCGGCCGGCGGAGGTACCGGGAACGGCGTGGGGCTGGTTGCCGCTGCTCACCGGCCTCGCCCTCGTGCGCGTGGTGCGCGAACGGTGCGGAGTCCACGCGGCCCTCAAGTGGCCGAACGACCTGCTCGTCGGTGCCGACGGCGCCAAGTGCGCCGGCATCCTCGCCGAGGTGGCCGTTCCCCCCGCGGGCCCGGAGGGGGCGAGGAACGCGACGGGGGGGCAGCGGCCCGCCGTGGTCGTCGGCGTCGGGCTCAACGTCACCCAGGAGGCCGAGGAACTGCCCAGCCGTCCTGGCGCGGTCCCGGCCACGTCGCTGGCGCTCCAGGGCGCGACCGAGACCGACCGCACCACCCTCGCCTCGGCGTTCCTCCACGAGCTGGCCGACGCGGAACGGCGGTGGCGGGACCACTCGGGAGACGTCCGCCGGTCCGGGCAGCTCGCCACCTACCGGGAACGGTGCGCCACCCTCGGCACCCGGGTGCGGCTCGACCTGCCCGGAGGGGGATGCGTGACGGGCGTCGCCGAGGACGTCGACGACCTGGGACAGCTGGTGTTGCGCACCGACGACGGCGCGTGCGCCCACTACCCGGCCGGAGACGTCCACCACCTGCGGGCGGAGACCAGGCCCTCCGGCGCGGGTGGTCGGAGCGGGACGTGACGGGATCGGGCCGGTTGCCGTCCCGCGCGGGGTGGCGCGCCGGTACGGTGATCAGGTCGGCAGCGGTACGGGCAGAGCGGGGAGGGATCCGTGGGATACCCGGAGAACATGCTCACCGACGACGAACGGGTGGTCATCCACAAGCATCCGCACTGGAAGACGCTCTTCTGGCCCACCATCGCCTTCCTCGTCATCGTGGGGGGCGGCTCCTACCTCGCGGCACTGGCCCAGGACCTCTCCTGGAACCAGATCGCCTGGATCTCGCTCGGGGTGCTGGGGGGCATCCTCATCCTCTGGTTGTTCGTCACCCCCCTCGTGCGGTGGCGCAGCACCCACTTCGTCGTCACCTCGGAGCGGGTCATGGTGCGGGAGGGAGTCCTGCACCGCACCGGCATCGACATCCCGCTGTCCCGGATCAACAGCGTCCGCTTCCAGCACAGCCTCATCGACCGGGTCCTCGGGTGCGGCACGCTCATCATCGAGTCGGCCTCCGAGGAACCCCTGGAGTTCGACGACATCCCCAGCGTCGAGCGGGTGCACGGCCTGCTCTACCACCAGATCAACGACGATGACGACGGCGAGTACTACTACCGGTCCCGTCCCCAGCGGGACCCGGACTAGCGGCCCTGGAGCAGGCGCTTCCGACACGGTGAGGAGCCAGCGTTGAGCACCCGCACTCCCGGCCTGCCCCAGACCGTTCCGGCACCCGAGGACGAGGGCTTGCCCCCACGGGTCACCATCTGGGAGGTGGGTCCCCGCGACGGCCTGCAGAACGAGTCCCGCCCCGTGGACCTCGCCGTCAAGCGCGAGTTCCTCGACCGGCTCGCCTCGGCGGGGCTTCCGGTCGTGGAGGCCACCAGCCTGGTCCACCCGAAATGGGTCCCCCAGCTCGCCGACGCCGAGGAGCTGCTGGCGGGGCTCACCCGCCGTCCCGGTGTCCGGTACCCGGTGCTGGTGCCCAACGAACGCGGCCTGGACCGCGCGCTGCGGGCCGGCGTCGAGGACATCGCCGTCTTCGCCAGCGCGACCGAGACCTTCGCCCGGCGCAACCTGAACCGGTCCTTCGACGAGCAGTTCGCCATGCTCGAACCGGTGGTGGCACGAGCGGTCGCGGAGGGGGCCCGGGTACGCGGCTACCTGTCGATGTGCTTCGGCGACCCCTGGGAGGGAGCGGTCCCGCCGGACCGCGTCGTGGCCTCGGGTACGCGGCTGGCGGAGATGGGGGTGGAGCAGCTCTCCCTCGGTGACACCATCGGAGTGGCGACGCCGGGCCACGTGCTCGCCGTGCTGTCCGCCTTCGAACGGGCCGGAACACCGGTCGAGACCCTCGCCGTCCACTTCCACGACACCTACGGGCAGGCCCTGTCGAACACCCTCACCGCGCTCCGAGCCGGCGTCCGGACGGTGGACTCCTCGGCGGGCGGGCTCGGTGGGTGCCCCTTCGCGGGGTCCGCCACCGGGAACCTCGCCACCGAGGACCTGGTGTGGATGCTGGACGGGCTCGGGGTGCGCCACGGCGTCGACCTGGCCGCGTTGGTCGAGACCAGCAGGTGGATGGCGGAACGGCTCGGCCGGCCCAGCGCCTCCCGGGTGGTCGCCGCGCTGGCGCCCTGAGGGCCGCCCGTGTTGGTGACCGACCGACCGCCGGGTCGGACGTGAAAAAGTTCCCCGTCTGGGGGAACCGGGAGGACGCGCCCGCCGTCAAAGCCGGAACCTGCCAGACCGGTACCCCGTGCCGGCGGCCACCCCGGAGGCGACCTTGGCCCACCTGGACCACCAGGCTGACGTGAACGCGCTGCTCGCCGACTACCGGCGCAGTCGGGAGCAGCTGGGCACCGTGCGCCGCGACCTCGTGGCGATCCGCGAGACCGCGAGCAGCCCGGACCGGACCGTCACGGCGACCGTCGGCTCCCAGGGCGCGTTGCGGGACCTGACTATCAGCCCGGACGCCTACCGCCGGCACCGGCCGGACGAACTCGCGAAACTCGTGCTCACCACGGTCTCCGAAGCCTCCCAGGCCGCGAGCCGGGCAGCCGAACGCGCCCTGGCCCCCGTGCTCCCCGAACGAGTCGGCTCCGACTCGGTGCTGGCGGGGACCGGGGACCTCTCCGACCGGGACCTGCTCCCGGGCGCCGAGGCGGTCGATCGAGGGCGGAACGAGGACGGCGACGCCGCTTCCCGGGGCGCGGACGAGGACGATTCGTTCGACGCGGTGAGCTGGCTGCGCCCGGGCGGGTGGTCCGGGTCAGGAGAGGGGAACGGACGATGAGCCACGACGGGTACCAGGTCGACCCGGAGCTGCTCGCCGACCGCGCCTCCGTGCTGGGTGCGGAGGCGGCCACGGCGGAGCGCATCCTCAACCGGCTGCGCGAGGTGCTGGACGCCACCGGAGCGTGCTGGGGCGACGACGAGATCGGCCGCCGGTTCGCCGCCGGCCACGTGGAACCCGCCGACACCACCCTGGAGCTGCTGGACGCGCTGCCCGGAAGGCTCACCGACCACACCGGCCGCCTCCACGCCGCGGCCGCCACCTACCGCGAAGCCGAGGAGACCAACACCAGCGT
>NZ_AGVX02000167.1 GCF_000239155.1 Actinoalloteichus spitiensis RMV-1378 | reverse complement strand
GTCGCGTTCGGGTCCGTACCAGGTCGATCCGTCGCGTTCGGGGCCCTACCAGGTCGACCCGTCCGTGTCCGGACCGCACCCGACCCAGGACGGCGCACCGGCGGGACAGCCGCCGTACGGTTACGCCACCCCCCAGCAGGGCCAGCAGCCCACCGCCCCACCGGCCGGAGGTCAGCAGCGAGACCTCTCCTCCTCGAGGCTGCTCCGGCAGGCCAAGCGCCCGCCGCAGTCCGGCTGGCGGAGAGCCGTCTACCGGCTCAGCGGGCAGACCATCAACCTCGGCGAAAGCGCGGACGACCGGCGGCGACGGGAACTGATCGCCCGGATCAACCAGCCGCTCCAGGGTTGCTACAAGATCGCGATGCTCAGCCTGAAGGGTGGCGTCGGGAAGACGACCACGACCGCGACGCTGGGGTCCACCTTCTCCTCCCTCCGAGGGGACCGGGTGATCGCGGTGGACGCCAACCCGGACCGGGGCACCCTGAGCCAGAAGATCCCGCTGGAGACGACCGCCACGGTGCGCCACCTCCTCCGGGACGCCGACCGGATCCGGAAGTACAGCGACGTCCGCGCGTACACCTCGCAGGGGCCGAGCCGGTTGGAGGTGCTGGCGAGTGAACAGGACCCGGCCGTGTCGGAGGCGTTCAGCGAGGACGACTACCGGCGCACCGTGGACCTGCTCGAGCTCTTCTACAACGTGGTCCTCACCGACTGTGGAACGGGGCTCATGCACTCGGCGATGCGGGGTGTGCTCGACGTCGCCGACTCGCTGGTCATCGTGTCGTCCGGTTCCATCGACGGCGCGAGGAGCGCCTCGGCGACCCTCGACTGGCTGGACGCGCACGGCTACCGCAACCTGGTCTCCCGCTCCATCGCCGTCATCAACTCGGTCCGGCCGAGCTCGGGCAAGGTCGACCTGGACAAGTTGACGCAGCACTTCGAGTCCCGCTGCCGGGCCGTCTGCCGCATCCCGTTCGACGGGCACCTGGAGGAGGGGGCGGAGATCGAACTGGATCGGCTCGGGCCCGACACCCGGCTGGGGCTGCTCGAACTCGCGGCCACCGTGGCCGACGGCTTCCCGCAGGCGGTCAGCCGGACGACCTGAGTTCTTCCCGGGGAGGGACGGCGGGCCACGTCGCCCACAGGTGTCCCAGGGGGAGGCTGGGGCCGTGGCCAGCGGCGTCGCCGCGCGGGTGGCCCGGCCGTGCCTCGCCCGTTCTCGCCGGCCGCCGCCGGTGCCCGGACGACGGGATGTCGGCCGGACCGCTCCGGCGTGGCCGGGTTGGTCGGGCTGGTCAGGAACCCGAGGGGTTCTCGTTGTCGGGATCGGAACGCTCCGACCGGCGTTGCTGCCGCCGGCGTTCCTCCCACTGCTGCTCGGCCAGTCGACGCAGGAACTCCGGGTCGTCATCAGGGGCCTTGGCCGTTTCCGGCCGCGGCGCGGCCCCCACCCGCTCCGGAGCGAACGCGCGCCACAGCAGCACCGCGACACTGATCACGCCGATAGCCGCGAGCAGGTACAGCACAGTCGCCACCTCCTTGTCCCTATGCGAGGTTAACCCGTTTCGAACTGTTCATGTTGAGCAGGGCTGGGGTGGCGGGCGTCCCAGGGCCGGGACCGGAGCCGGCCGAACGGCCGGCGACGGCCCCTGGCCTGGGGTGGACGGCGGTCAGCTCGCGGTCACCGGCGTGCTCGCCTCCCGGGTGAGCGTGGCGAGCAGACTCTTCACCTCCGACTCGCGGAACCGGCGGTGGCCTCCCGGCGTGCGGATCGAGCCGATCCGGCCCGCGGTGGCCCACCGGGTCACCGTCTTGGGGTCTACCCGGAACATGGTCGCCACCTCGCCGGGGGTGAGCAGTCGTTCCGGTGAGCGTTCCTCGGCCTGCTGGATGGACCCGGACACAAGCAGCCTCCTCGACTGTCGGGAAAACCGACGTACCGGTCGCATCGTGACACCTCACCCACCAGGTACTCGAACGCTTGTGAGTAGGTAAAGGGACAGTAAGGCACGAATCACTCGCTTCGGACCCGGCGCCGGTCGCCCGCCCCGGGCGTGCCCGGAAAACCGCAGGCAGGCGGCGTGCGCCGGTGGTTCGTTGGGCGCCGTGCGCCGATCCGGGACAATCGACGGTCATGGACGCTGTCGACCGGAGGATCATCGCCGCGCTACGGGTAAGCGGGCGTGCCACCTACGCGGATCTGGGACGCCAGGTGGGCCTGTCCGCCTCCGCCGTGCACGAGCGGGTGGGCAAGCTGGAGGCGGCCGGGGTGATCACCGGGTACCACGCGGTCGTCGATCCGAGCACCGTCGGACTCGGGGTGACCGCGCTCGTCGGGATCCATCCCACCAACGAGGGAGACGACGACCGGATCGCCGAGGCGCTGGCCGAGCTGCCCGAGGTGGAGTCGTGCTACGCCGTCGCGGGTGAGGAGGCCTTCGTCGTGAAGGTCCGGGTGGCGGCGATGGACGAGTTGGAGAAGAGCCTGGGGCGGCTTCGACGCATCGAGGGCGTGGCCCGCACCCGCACGACGATGGTGCTGTCCACCCGCTTCGAGGGGCGTCCCAACACCCCGGCGGAGCTGGGGCCCGTCGAGTCGTGAGGCCGGCGTCCCCGTGCGGGGCTGTCACGCCCGGAACGCGGCCGCGTAGGGTGCGTGGGTGGGTGGCGACGGCTCCCGGTCGTCGGCCCCCGAACCGCAAGGACTCGGGTGAGGAGGATGCCGTGAGCACCGGTAGTCGACCCGGCGACACTCCGACGGTGTCCGAGGCGCACGCGCGGGAGTCAGTCGCCGAAGGGCCGGTCGCCGAAGGGCCGGTGGCCTGGCTGGGGCCGGTGCTGCTCTACACCGCCGCGCGAGCCGGCATCGTCCTGCTCTTCGCGCTGCTGCTCGGGCTGCTGGGAGTTCCCCTCCTCGTGGCGCTGCTCATCGCCCTGATCTTCGGGATGGCGGTGTCGATGGTCGCCTTCCGCGGACTGCGGGCCCGGATGGCGGACGCGCTGGCCGCGCGCTCCAGCCAGCGCAGGGCGAAGCGGGAACGCCTGCGCGCCGAACTGCGCGGCGAACGCACCAGGAGCTGACCGCCTCGCCGCCCCCGCGCGCCGGGGGGCGGTCCGGGCACCGGCGAGGGCCCGGTTCCGTCAGCCCAGCGCGAGCGCCAACCCGGTGGCCACCGACCACACCAACAGCGCCAGCCCGGTGTCCCGGAGCACCCCGATCAGCGCTCGCCCGGTGCCGCCGCGCAGCACGGTCCTGATCGGCAGGATCACCAGCAGGACCGCGACGAAACCGGCCAGCGCCGCCGAGTTCCGCAGACCGATCAGCGTCGTGATGAAGAACGGGATCGTCACCAGCGCCGCGTAGAGGAACCGGGTGTCCCGGGCGCCGAGCAGCACGGCGAGGGTGCGTTTGCCCACGGCGGCGTCGGTCTCGATGTCCCGGAGGTTGTTGGCGACCAGCACCGCGCTGGAGAAGCAGCCCACGGCGACCGCGCAGCCGATGTCGATGCCGCTGATCCGTTCGGCCTGGAGGTAGACGGTCCCGAGCGTGGCGATCAGCCCGAAGAAGACGAAGACCGCCAGCTCACCGAAGCCGGCATAACCGTACGGTCGCTTGCTCCCGGTGTAGAACCACGCTCCCGCGATGCAGAACAGGCCGAAGGGGATGAGCCACCACTGCTGGGTGAGCAGCGTGACCACCGCGCCACCCAAGCCACCCAGGGCGAGGCAACCGATGGCCACGAAGAGGACCTGTCGCGGTGTCGCCGCGCCGGACCCGACCAACCGGAGCGGGCCGGTCCGCACCGTGTCGGTGCCCCGGATGCCGTCGGAGTAGTCGTTCGCGTAGTTGACGCCCAGGATCAGCAGCAGGGCGATGCCCAGCGCGGCCAACGCCCGCCACAGCACGAAACCGTCGACACCGTAGGCGGCGCCGCTCCCGACGATGATCGGGGCGACCGCGTTGGGCAGCGTGCGCGGACGCGCGCCCTCGATCCACTGCGCGAGTGTGGCCATGTGCCCATCCTCTGTTATCGCCGTTCCCGACCAACCGCCGGCCGGGCCGTTGCCCTGGACGGGCTCAGCCCTGGGGTGAGGAGTAGGACCAGGCCTGGCCGCTGCTCCGGTACTGCTCGACGGGAATGGGCTGGGCGCGGTCGCCGAGGTAGTCCCGGCAGAGGACGCCGTCGAGGTGGTCGATCTCGTGGGCCACGAGGCGCGCGACGCCCCGCTCGAACACGGTGATCCGGCGTTCGCCGTTGAGGTCCTGGTGGGCGACGTGGATCACCAGCGGCCGGGGGACGAGGGAACGGACGTCGAAGAAGCTGAGGCAGCCCTCGTACTGCTCGTCGGTCTCGTCACTCGCCTCGATCACCCGGGGGTTCAGCAGGCTGATCGGTTCGGAGCTGCCCGGCGGGCGGATGATCGCGGCGGCGCGTTCGATGCCCAGTTGCGGAGCGGCGACACCCATGCCCTTGCCGAAGGTGTGGGCCCGGATCACCCGGTCGGCGGCCAGCCGCAGTTCGCTGAGGACCCGCTGCGCGTCGGACGCCTCGGAGGGCAGGTCGAACTCCCGGGCGGGCCGGCGGAGGACCGGGTCGCCCTCCTGCACGACCCCGAGCGAGGCCATGATCTGGCTCGGCTTCGGGGGGACGGGCTGCCGGCGCTCGTCGTTGCGGAAGTGCCATTCGAGGCGGTAGCGGGCGTGGAGCGGGGGCTCGTCGGTGGACCACGAGTAGATGCGCCGCCCGTCCCGTTCGTGCGTGTCGATCGCGGTCTGGAACGGCATCGACTCGGCCGTCATCGAGGTGTGCAGTCCCCACACCGAGGGGTCGAGCGCGGCGGGGAAGTCCAGGCTGATCGACAACCGGTGGGTGGGCAGCCGGACCGCACGTCGGAACCAGTGCCCCCACTTGTCGTCGGGCACCCGGTAGGTGTATTCGATCCAGGTGCTCTGACCGGGGTACAGCGGGAACCGGCCGGACTCGTTGGCGAACTGGAGCCAGACCTCCTTGAAGGCGTCCCGGTCGTGCTGCACGCTCCAGCGCATGGGCTCGTGGCGGCCCTCCCCGTGCCAGGCGCGCAGCCCCAGTTCCTCCCAGTCGAGGGGGTTGTCCCGGTAGAGGTCGTTGGAGCGGCGCGGGTCGTCCGGGAACCGGTCGACCGAGATCCTGATCAGGTACCGCGTGATGGGGGCGTCCCCGGTGTTGACGATCTTCCGGCGCATGGTCGCCGTGTAGAAGCCCTGGTCGTACCGGAGTTCGGCGTGGTCGTGCTCCACCAGCAGACCGGTGGCGGGCTCGATGACGGGAACGGGCGGGGGGCTCGGGGTCCTGGTGGCCCCGCCGCGTAACGCCTGTTGTTCGCGCCAGGCCCTGCGCAGGGCGCCGCCCGCGTTGAGCGCGCTGTCGGCCGCCCTCGCGAACTCGCGGGAAGCCTGTTCCCCGCCGCTCTCGACCTTGGACACGTAGGACCTGCTGTAGTCCATCGCCTTGGCCAGCGCGGCCCGTGACAGGCCCCGGACGTCGCGCCAGCGGCGGAACTCGGCGATGAAGGCAGCCGGTTCCGGCCTGGTGTCGGTTCCGGACTGAGCCTGGTCTGGCATGGATTCCACCAACCGTGAGTGTGCGTGAGTTCACCGTGAGGAGGCTCTCAGGCTACGGGAACACCCCTCGGCGCCGGTCTTCTTGCCTGGCACCTTCTACCGGCCGGACTAGGGGGTTTGACATGGGCGAACGGCCGTCTCCCGCAACCGGCGCAGCGGGTTGCGCCGATCGGAGTGCCGAGGACTGCCGAGTGCCGGACGGGATGGTGCCGGCCCCTCGGTTGGGGGACAGCATCGTGAGTGGTGGGCTGCCGGTTCCGCCGAACGAGCTGGTTCCGGAGGACGGCCCCGACCGCTACCGCTGGTTCCACCGCGTGCACGGCTGGGACCTGGAGCGGGACGGGCGGGTCACCAACCAGGTGGAGATCAGCCCCCGCCGGCTGTTGGTCGTCCTCCGGCTCGGCTCGACGATGGTCGGTAGCTTCGGGCTCGACCGCCGGGGAGCCCAACAGACCGCCCGGAGCCTGCGCTCCGGCTCCCGGCTGGTGGTTCCCGTCCTGCACCGGGAGGCCAGCGGTTGCCAGCTCGTGGTCGAGCCCCATCCGCTGGGAGCCGTGCTGTTCCTCCTCGGCCGAGGTGCCCCGGGCTGGCGCATCCGCTTCACCGACACGGTCGGAAAGCTCGCCGACCTGTTGGAGGAGGGCGCCAACCTGGTCTACCTGCGCCCGCCGCCCGTCTAGCGGGCGCCCGAACCGACCGCCGCCCGACCGGGCCGCGGTGTCCCTGACCACGCCGACCTCATCGCCCGTGAGGCGACTCCCTTCGCGCCGTCGCGGCCGGGAGGCGGCCATCCGGATGAAGAGGTCGTTTCGATGGGCAACACCAGCATCGGTGTTCGCATTCGTGAACTGCGGGGAAGGGTCATCACCCAGCAGCAGCTCGCCGACCGGGCCGGGGTCTCGGTCGACCTCGTACGCAAGCTCGAGCAGGGCATCAGGCAGACCGCGTCCATCGGCAGTCTCCAGCGGATCGCCCGCGCGCTCGACGTCGACATCTCCGAGCTGCTCGGGCGCCCGGCCGGCATCCCCTCCACCGATCCCGACGCTGGCATCGTCGCGATCCGGCGCGTGCTCACCTCGGTGGACGACCTGATCGACGACGGCGACACCCCGCCCGGCGAGGCCAGCACGCTGGTCGATGCCAGGCGCATCGTCGAGTACGCGTGGGGCGCGTACTGGAGCGGCCGGTACGCGCTGTTGAGCGCGGTGTTGGCGCCGACCCTGCACCAACTGCGGGCGACGGCGCGGGCGGCCAACGTGGGCGAGCGGGCCGCCGCCGCCGAGCTGCTGGCCAGGGGACTGTGGGTCACGGGCTGCTCCCTGGTGCACCTCGGGCAGCACGACGCGGCCTTCCTCGCCGTCCGGCAGGCGCTCACCGCCGCCCAGGACGGCTCCGACGAACTGCTGTCGGCGACGCTCCGGGGGTCCGTGGCCTGGCAGCTGCTCGGGCGTGGCCGGTACGAGGAGGCGCGGCGGCTCGCGGTGCGCACCGCGGAGACCATCGAACCGCTCGGCGACGCCCCGGCCACCCGACTGTCCGCCTACGGCAGCCTCGTCCTCACCGCCGCCACCGCCGCGGCCCGGGACCAGCGGTCGGCGGAGGCGGCGCACCTGGTGGCCCAGGCGGACGCGGTCGCCCGCAGGATCGGCCACGACCGGCGGGACTACGAGACGTACTTCGGCCCGTCCCAGGTGGCGATGCAGCGGGTGGACGTGGCGGTGGTGACCGAGGACTACACCACGGCGCTCACGGTGGCCAGGAGGATGCCGAGGACCCCGTCCCTGCCGTTGGCGTCCCGGGCCCGGCACCTGGCCGACCGGGCGCTCGCCCACGCCCGCCTCGGTCACCAGCAACAGGCCCTGGACATCCTGCTCAGCGCCGAGCGGATGGCGCCGGACTGGATGAGTCACCAGACGATGCCCCGTCGCATCGTCTCGGAGCTCCTCACCAGGGAACGGCCCAGCCGGCTGCGGGGACTGGCGGAGCGGCTGGGGATATTCGGTTAGTCGGGAATGGGCCGAACGGGCAGTAGGACAGCGCGTCCCAGACGCCGTCCGCTGGGAGACGTACCGTCCGTGGCAGGTGCGGGGGACGTGGGGGTCGGCCGGCGACCAGGAGCGAGGTCGCCGGGCATCCCTCCCGGTCGCCGCGCCGGGGGACGTCGCCGCACAGCTGACGCCGTCCCGCAGTCCACACCGGTGGAGAGAACGGAACCTGACCGGCGCGCGCCCGGCCCTGCCCCGCAGCGGACCCGGAGCCGCACCCCTGGCGTGACGGAGTGCACCGTGATGAGTCCTCATCTGCCCGACCACCCCGCCGACCCCGTCGAGGAGCCCGTCTGGACCGGCCGCCTGGTCGGTTGGGACGAACACGACCGGGGGCCGGTCGCCGTCACCCTGGAACTCGGCCCCCGCCACCTGCTGTTGTTGCTGAGACTGGGAGACGCCGCCGACGGCACGGTCGGGTTCGAAGTCGGACAGGCCCGTCGCGCCGCCTCGGCGATCCAGCGGCGTGGGCCCGTCGTGGTGACCGTCCTCCACCCGGAGGCGGTGGTCGCGAGCCTGCTGGTGGAACCCGCCACGCACGGGGTGGTCCTCACCCTCGTGGGCGAGGGCATCGCGCGTCGACGTGTTCGTTTCCACGGGAGGTCGGCCGACCGGCTGGCCTCGCTGGTGGCCACCGGGGTCGAGCTGCTCTCCTTCCCCGTTTCGTCTCCCTCCGCGTCCGACCGCTGATCGCGACCCCGGGCCCGGCGCCCT
>NZ_AGVX02000168.1 GCF_000239155.1 Actinoalloteichus spitiensis RMV-1378 | reverse complement strand
CGCGGCGGGGCTGACGGCGCGGCTCGACCAGGTCGGCGCCACCCCGGCGTTGGGCAACCTGAGCGGGGTCGTTGTCGACCCGGCGAGCGGTGAGACCCTCTGGGCCCTCGACGAGACGACTCCCCGCACCCCGGCGTCCACGACGAAACTGCTGACCGCCGCGGCGATCCTGCTCACCATCGAGCACGACGCCACCCTGGAGACCCGGGTGGTGCGGGGGGACGAGCCCGGGACGCTGGTGCTGGTCGGCGGTGGTGACCCGACGCTGTCCGCCCTGCCCGCGGACACCCCGACCTACAACTACCCCGACGCGGCCCGACTGGACGACCTCGTCGAACAGGTCCAGGCCGCCCAGCCCGGCCCGGTCGAGCGAATCGTGGTGGACGCGAGCCGTTACACGGGAGAACGCCTCGCTCCGGGAGTGGGCGAGGCTGACGTGCCGGGCGGGCACATCGCACCCGTCGAGCCGGTGATGCTCGACGTCGACCGGCAGGACCCGCTCGCCGCGACGACGCCGCGCACCACGGAGCCGGCGCTGGCCGTGGGACGGGCGCTGGGCGAACGCCTGGGCGTGGCCTCCGAAGCGGTGGAGGTCAGCCGGGAGCCGGTGGCGGGGGAGGGCGCGACCGTGCTCGGTGAGGTGTCCTCGCCCAGCATCGAGCGGATGGTCGAGTCGATGGTGCTGACCTCCGACAACACCCTCGCCGAGACCCTCGCCAGGGAACTCGCCCTCGCCACCGGGCACGAACCCAGCTTCGACGGAGCCACCACGGCCATCCTCGAGGTCCTGGCCGAACACGGCCTCGACGTGTCCTCGGTCTCCCTCTCCGACGCGAGCGGGATGTCCACCGAGAACGACATCTCACCGGCGGTGCTGGCCGAGCTGCTCGCCGAGGCCGTCGGGCCGGACCGCCCGGACGAGGTCGCCATGATGCTGCGCCCGATGCTGCCCGGGCTACCCGTCGCGGGTGCCAGCGGCACCCTGGGTGGCCGGTACATCGACAACGCGCGGGAGGGACGGGGCTGGGTGCAGGCCAAGACGGGCACCCTGACCGGGGTGAGCACCTTGGCCGGCATCGTCACCGACGTCGAGGGCAAACTCCTCGTCTTCGCGTTGATGTCCGACGGAGCGAACACCCTGGAGGCGCGGGCGGCCCTCGACGAGATGGCCGCCGCCATCCGCACCTGCGGCTGCCGCTGAGGAGCACACGGTGGGTGAGGGCCTCGGCACCGCTCGCGGTCACCTGCCCGGGTACTGCCTCCGGTAGCGTCTGGGGTGTGGACGCCAAGTCAGTGGCAACCGTGCCCGCGCGGGTCGACCGCACGGGCCCCATCGCCTGGGACGTCGCCAGGTCCACCGCCGTGCGCCTGGTCGGGCGAGGACCGCAGGTGCCGATGGAGGACGCCGTCAGCGCCGTGTCGGGGCTCCGCGACCTCAGCGCGGAGGCGGAGGGCCACGTCAGGGAGCTCACCGGGCTCGGGTACGACCTCCCGCTGCGGGCGGGCCTGGTGCTCGACCGCCCGGGCTGGGCGTCCGCCGCGGTGGAGGGCATGGCGGCCCTGGTCGACCAGGCCATGCCCACCAGGCAGAACGCGGGGCTGATCGCGGCCCTCGCCTCGAAGGCGGCCGGCGTCCAGGCGGGAGCGGTGCTCGCCTACCTCGGTGGGCGGGTGCTGGGCCAGTACGACCCGTTCGGCGGCGACGACGGGCAGGGGCGGCTCCTGCTCGTCGCGCCCAACATCGTCGGAGTCCAGCGGGCCCTGCGGGTGCCGCCGGCGGACTTCCAGATGTGGGTGTGCCTGCACGAGGCCACGCACCGGCTCCAGTTCACCGCCGTCCCGTGGCTGCGGGACCACTTCGCCACCGAGGTCGGGACCCTGCTCGGGTCGATGGACGACACCGTCGTCGGAGCGCTGGACCAGCTGCCCGAGCTGGTGAGGGCCCTCCGCAACCGGCGCGCTCCCGACGGCGGCGAGCCACCCGCCCTCGTCGAGCTGCTCCAGTCACCCGCCCAGCGCGCCCACCTGGACCGGCTGCTCGCCCTGGGCACCCTCCTCGAAGGGCACGCCGACCACGTCATGGACGCCGTCGGTCCCCGGGTCGTGCCCTCGGTCCGCCGCATCCGGGCGCGGTTCACGGTGCGCCGCCGGGGCGGTGGCCTGCTCGACCGCGCGTTGCGGGTCCTGCTGGGGGTGGACGCCAAGGTGCGCCAGTACGCTGAGGGCGCCGCGTTCACCAGGCACGTCGTCCGACGGGTCGGCATGGACGGCTTCAACGCGGTGTGGACCTCGCCGGAGACCCTGCCGACCCGCGCCGAGATCGCCGAGCCGGCCGCCTGGCTGCGCCGCGTGCACGGCTGAGCGCATCGCGGCGACGGCTCGTGGCGTGAACGATGAGTGACCGGATCCCCGCCGTGTCCCGCACCCGGGTCGCCGTCCGGGCCCTGCTGGACACCGCGAGGAGCGGGGGACACCTCGAGTCCGGCTTCCTGGACGTGGCCTGCTCGGGTGGTGCGGACTCCCTGGCGCTCGCGGCCGCGGCCGTGCACGAGGGCCACCGCGGCGGGTTGGCGGTGCGGGGCGTCGTCGTGGACCACGGCCTCCAACCCGGTTCGCGCGAGGTGGCCGAACGGGCGGCCGAGCAGCTGGCCGGCCTCGGTGCCGACGAGACCCTCGTCCTCCGGCCGCCGGTCACCGGGGGTGGCGGGGTCGAGGCAGCCGCCCGCCGTGCCCGGTACCAGGCCCTCCGGGGGGCCCTGCGTGATCCCCGCCAGCTCGTCCTCCTCGGCCACACCCTCGACGACCAGGCGGAAACCGTCCTCCTCGGGCTGGGGCGCGGCTCCGGTCCCCGGTCGATCGCGGGTATGCGCGCCCTCGACCCGCCCTGGGGACGCCCGTTGTTGGAGTGCTCCCGTGCGGTGACCGCGCAGGCCTGCCGGGAGCTGGGCCTGCGACCCTGGACCGACCCGCACAACAGCGACCCCAGGTTCACCAGGGTGCGGCTCCGCCGTGAGGTGCTCCCGCTGTTGGAGGAGGTGCTCCATGGCGGGGTCGCCGAAGCGCTGTGCAGGACGTCCGCGCAGCTCAGGGAGGATGGGGCGGCGCTGGACCAGTGGGCGGAGAAGCTGTTCGCCCTCAGCGGGAGTGACCAAGGACACGGTGCGTTGGTGGTCAGTGTCCTGGCGGACGCACCGGCCGCCGTGCGGCGGAGGGTCTTCCGCCGGTGGCTGATGGACCACGGGGTCCGCGAGCTCACTGACCTGCACCTGCGCGCCGTGGACGAGCTCGTCGGGCGCTGGCGGGGGCAGGGCGCGGTGTGGCTACCGGGAGGGTTGGTCGTCGAACGAGCGCATGGCAGGCTTCAGGTCGGTCGGCCGGCGGGGTGAGCCTCGCGCGACGCCGTCCGGGCGACCACCCACGACTGGACCTGATTCCCAAGGGGATGCCCTCCGTGTACGACGGCGACATCGCATCGGTACTCGTCTCTGAAGAGCAGATCAAGGACAAGGTCACCGAGCTGGCCGGTCGGCTGGCCGAGGACTACCCGGCAGGGTCGAGATCGACGGACCTGCTGCTCGTCGGCGTGCTCAAGGGCGCCGTGATGTTCATGACGGACCTGGCCAGGGCGCTGCCGGTGCCCACCCAGCTGGAGTTCATGGCCGTCAGCTCCTACGGCTCCTCCACCTCCTCCTCCGGGGTGGTGCGCATCCTCAAGGACCTCGACCGGGACATCGCCGGCCGGGACGTGGTCATCGTCGAGGACATCATCGACTCGGGGCTCACCCTGTCCTGGCTGCTCAAGAACCTGAGCTCGCGGAACCCGGCGTCCATCGAGGTCTGCACCCTGCTCCGCAAGCCCGACGCGGTGCAGGTGGACCTGCCGGTGCGCTACGTGGGGTTCGACATCCCCAACGAGTTCGTGGTCGGTTACGGGCTCGACTACGCGGAGCGCTACCGCGACCTGCCCTACATCGGCTCGTTGGAGCCGAGGGTGTACTCCAGCTGACCCGACGGGCCTGCCCCGTCCGGCGGCAGGTGACCACCCCGTCGGGGTGACCTGGCTCACGACGAGATGCGGGGTGGTTCCCCGCCCCCGGGGGAACTTTCCCGGAGGGCGCTCCGTTGGACCCCACGTCAGGTGCCGTGCGCGGACAGCGCGGTAGGGGTGGCCACCAGGCGCCTGGACGCACGGACCGCCGCTCGGGCCGAGTGGTACCACTCCGGCGGTGAAGGCCGCCGTGGGCGGTACGCTGGTCCGAACGGGGAGCCATCGCCCGGGCGGCGCCCAAGTTCCGCCCGACACGCACGCCAGGGAGGGTCGAGGCCGGAATACGGCCGTAGCCGAATGGACCGCAAGCGCCTGCTCCGCAACCCATTCATCTGGATCCTGCTGATCCTGCTGTTGATCGTGGGGTACAACGTCCTGACGGACGACACCCGTGGCTACCACGAGGTGCCGACGTCGCAGGCGCTTGAGCAGATCGCCAACGGCAACGTCCGGACCGCCCAGGTGGAGGACAAGGAGCAGCGGCTCCGCCTCACGCTGAACTCCCCGGTCGAGGGCAACGAGCAGGTCATCACGCAGTACCCGGCGGGCGGCACCGAGCAGATCGTCGACGCGCTGCGCGGCGCCTCCGGGATCGCCGAGTGGGACACCACCGTCAACCAGGACAGCCTGTTCACGCAGCTGCTGATCTACATGGTCCCGCTGGTCCTGCTGCTGCTCCTGCTGCTGTGGATGATGAACAACGCCCAGGGCGGCGGGAACCGGGTCCTGAACTTCGGCAAGTCCAAGGCCAAGCAGCTGAACAAGGACATGCCCAAGACGACGTTCTCCGACGTGGCCGGCGCGCAGGAGGCCGTGGAGGAGCTCTACGAGATCAAGGACTTCCTCCAGTCCCCCGGCCGCTACCAGGCGCTGGGAGCGAAGATCCCCAAGGGCGTCCTGCTCTACGGCCCTCCGGGGACCGGCAAGACCCTGCTGGCCAGGGCGGTCGCCGGCGAGGCGGGTGTCCCCTTCTACTCGATCTCCGGTTCCGACTTCGTCGAGATGTTCGTCGGTGTCGGGGCGTCCCGGGTGCGCGACCTGTTCGAGCAGGCCAAGCAGAACGCGCCCTGCATCATCTTCGTCGACGAGATCGACGCCGTGGGCCGGCAGCGGGGCGCCGGTCTCGGTGGCGGGCACGACGAGCGGGAACAGACCCTGAACCAGCTGCTCGTCGAGATGGACGGCTTCGACTCCCGAGGCGGCATCATCCTCATCGCCGCGACGAACCGGCCCGACATCCTGGACCCCGCGCTGCTGCGCCCCGGTCGTTTCGACCGCCAGATCCCGGTGGCCGCTCCCGACCTGGCCGGGCGGAAGGCCATCCTCCGGGTGCACTCCAAGGGGAAGCCGCTGGCGCAGGACGCCGACCTCGACTCCCTGGCCAAGCGGACGGTCGGCATGTCCGGCGCGGACCTGGCCAACGTCATCAACGAGGCCGCCCTGCTCACAGCCCGCCAGCAGGGCCAGCTGATCACGTCCGCCGCGTTGGAGGAGTCCGTCGACCGCGTCATCGGCGGTCCGGCCCGCCGCAGCCGGGTCGTGTCGGACAAGGAACGCAAGATCGTCGCCTACCACGAGGGCGGGCATGCGCTCGCCGCGTGGGCGATGCCCGACCTCGAGCCCGTCTACAAGCTCACCATCCTGCCGCGAGGTCGCACCGGAGGGCACGCGCTGGTCGTGCCCGAGGACGACAAGGACCTCATGACCCGGTCGGAGATGATCGGGCGGCTGGTGTTCGCCCTGGGCGGGCGGTCGGCCGAGGAGCTGGTCTTCCACGAGCCCACGACGGGCGCGTCCTCCGACATCGACCAGGCGACCAAGATCGCCAGGGCGATGGTGACCGAGTACGGCATGAGCCACCGGCTGGGTGCCGTGAAGTACGGCAAGGACGAGGGTGACCCCTTCGTCGGCCGCACGATGGGCACGCAGCCCAACTACTCGCTCGAGGTCGCGCACGAGATCGACGAGGAGGTGCGCAAGCTCATCGAGGCCGCGCACACCGAGGCGTGGGAGATCCTCAACACCTACCGCGACGTGCTCGACGACCTCGTGCTGGAGCTGCTGGAGAAGGAGACGTTGCAGCGGCGGGACCTGGAACGCATCTTCTCCCGGGTGGAGAAGCGGCCGAGGATCACCGCCTTCAACGACTTCGGCCACCGCACGCCCTCCGACAAACCGCCCATCAAGAGCCCGGCCGAACTGGCGAAGGAACGCGGCGAGCCGTGGCCCCCGGTGCCGGCCGTGGAGGCGGCCCCGACGCCGCCGGCTGCTCCCGACCAGGGCGCGGGGGCCGAGGAGGAGTCGGGCCAGCAGCCGGACCAGCGGCAGGACGAGTCGGTGGAGGGGCAGCCTGGCCAGCCAGCGCAGCAGGCGCCGCCCCAGCAGGCGCCGTGGCCCGGAGGTCAGCAGGCCGCCCCGCAGCCGGCGGTGCACCCGAACCACCAGGCCACCCGTCCGATCCCCAAGCCCGCCGGCGGCAGCAGGTCCGGTCCGCCGAACTACGGCGCGCCCCCCGGGTGGACGCCGGCCACCTCGCCGTGGACACCGCAGTCCTCCGGGTGGACCCCCTCCTGGGAGCGTGGGGCGACCCCGAGCTGGGAGCAGCAGCCGTCGAGCCCCCCGGCGGGGGAGAGCGGCGGGGCGCAGCGGGAGCCCGTCAGCGGGGAACCCGCGGGAGCCGAGAAGCCCGAGGAGGGTGGTTCGGCGCCGGACACCAGCGACGAGGGCACGCAGCGGTTCAGCCGCGACGAACTGCCGGGGCAGCAGCCGGGCGCGGGGTCGGGCCAGCAGGAGACGACCGACGACCCGCGGCGCGGGACGACGAACGACCAGGAGGACGGTGATGGTCGCTGACCTCCGGAGAGGGCAGCGGTGACCGGCACCTTCGAGGAGCTCGACGGTGACCTGGCGGCGCCCGCAGCCGGGCCCGGCCACTTCGACCAGGCCCGCGCCCAGGCCGCCATCCGCGAGTTGCTGATCGCGTGCGGCGAGGACCCGGACCGCGAGGGACTGGTGGAGACCCCGGCCCGGGTGGCCCGGGCCTACCGGGAGATGTTCGCCGGGCTGCACACCGACCCGGACGCGGTGTTGTCCAAGACGTTCGACGAGAGCCACGAGGAACTGGTGCTCGTCCGGGACATCCCGATGTTCAGCAACTGCGAGCACCACCTGCTCCCCTTCCACGGCGTGGCGCACGTCGGCTACATCCCCAACGAGCGGGGGCAGGTGACGGGGTTGTCGAAGCTGGCCAGGCTCGTCGACCTCTACTCCCGGCGACCCCAGGTGCAGGAACGGTTGACCTCGCAGGTCGCCGACGCCCTCGTGCGGCGGCTCGCCCCACGCGGCGTGATCGTGGTGATCGAGGCGGAGCACCTGTGCATGACCGTGCGGGGGGTGCGCAAGCCCGGAGCCAGGACCACGACGTCCGCCGTGCGGGGACTGCTCAGGTCCTCCGCGTCGTCCCGCGCCGAGGCGCTGAACCTGATGCGGTCGGGCTGAGCGGGCCAGGACCGACCGCGCTGGTGCGGTCACTCCGCGGGCACGGCCAGAATGGCGGCAGGTCGGACATCGAGCTGAGGAGCGATCCGCCGTGTTAGTACAGGAGACGCACCACGTGCCACGCGTGCTGCCGATGCCGGGGCGCTGCGTCGTCATGGGCGTGCTCAACGTCACGCCCGACTCCTTCTCCGATGGTGGGCGCTACCTCGACCAGACGCAGGCGATCCACCACGGTGTGGAGCTGCACCAGCAGGGAGCCGACATCGTCGACATCGGCGGCGAGTCCACCAGGCCGGGCTCCTCCCGGGTGGACGCGGACGTGGAGATCGCCAGGGTCGTACCGGTGGTCAGGGAACTCGCCGCGCTCGGTGTCACCCTGAGCATCGACACGTCCAGGGCGGCGGTCGCCGAGGCCGCGCTCGCCGCGGGCGCGGCGGTCGTCAACGACGTCTCCGGCGGGTTGGCCGACCCGGGCATGGCCAGGGTGGTTGCCGAGGCGGGTGCGCCGTGGATCCTGATGCACTGGCGGGGCCACAGCAAGAGCATGAACAGCCTGGCCCGCTACGAGGACGTGGTCGCGGACGTGCGCGCCGAGCTGCTCGCCCGGGTCGACGAGGCCGTGGCCGCCGGCGTGCCACCCGAGTCCCTGGTGCTCGACCCGGGCCTGGGGTTCGCGAAGAACGCCGAGCACAACTGGGCACTGCTGAACCGGCTCGACGCCCTGGTGGAACTCGGGTTCCCGGTCCTGGTGGGGGCCTCGCGGAAGCGGTTCCTGGGAGCGGCGCTGGCCGACCGGGACGGCACCCCGCGCCCACCGGCCGGCCGCGAGGTGGCCACCGCGACGGTGTCCGCGCTGTCCGCCTCAGCTGGAGCCTGGGGCGTGCGGGTGCACGACGTCGTCGGCTCGCTCGACGCGATCGCCGTGGAGCGGGCCTGGCGGGCCGGGGGTGCGCGATGACCGACCGCATCAGGTTGACCGGGGTCCGGGCCCGGGGGCACCACGGCGTTTTCGACCACGAGCGCCGTGACGGGCAGGAGTTCGTGGTCGACCTGACCGTGTGGGTGGACCTGTCGGGAGCGGCGGCCAGCGACGACCTCCGCGACACGCTCGACTACGGGGCGCTGGCCGAGCGGATCGTCGCCGTCGTCAGTGGCACTCCGCGGAACCTGATCGAGGGCGTGGCCGCCCAGATCGCCGACGAGGTGATGACCGACCCGCGGGCCCACGCCGTCGAGGCCACGGTCCACAAGCCGGCGGCACCGATCAGCGTGCCGTTCGACGACGTCGCCGTCACCGTCCGCAGGTCGAGGCGCGGCGGCCGGGGAGCCTCGTGACCAGGGCGGTGCTCTCGCTGGGCTCGAACCTCGGCGACCGCTTCGCGCACCTCCGGTCGGCGGTGACCGGGTTGGGCGAGGCCGTGGTCGCGGTGTCCCGCGTCTACGAGACGGCCCCGTGGGGAGTGACCGACCAGCCCGACTTCCTCAACGCCGTGATCGTGGTCGACGACGCCGGGGTGGATGCCTGGGGCTGGTTGTACCGGGCTCGGGAGCTGGAGGAGGCCGCCGGGCGGGAGCGGACCGTCCGGTGGGGGCCACGAACCCTGGACGTGGACGTGGTGACGGTCGACGGGGTCCGCTCGGAGGACCCCGAGCTGCTGCTGCCCCACCCGGGCACTCCGGAGCGGGCGTCGGTGCTGGTTCCCTGGCTCGACGTCGAACCGGAGGCGGTCCTGCCCGGTCACGGCCCGGTGCGCGAACTGCTGCGGGAGCTGGTCGGAACGGGGGTCGCGGTCCGACCGGACCTGGATCTGCGCGGGGCGGCCCGGCGTTGAGAGACTGGGGCCGTGCGTCGACCAGGATGAAGGAGGCGGGTGGATGAGATTCACCAGGGCCCGCGACCTGCTGGCCGTGGGCCTGGGCAGTGTGCTCGTCGTCTACCTGCTGCTCACCCTCTTCTACTCGTCGCTGCCCCGACTGCCGACCTTCGCCGGGATCACCCTCGTGCTCATCGGTGCGGTGGAGGCCGTGCTGGGCTCCTCGATCCGGGCGCGGGTGCGCGGGCGGGACCAGCGGCACGTCATCCCTCGGGAACTCGCCCTGCTCGCCGCACGTGCGGTGGCCCTGGCGAAAGCGTCCTCGCTGCTGGGTGTGATCATGCTCGGGGCGTGGCTGGCCGTGTTGCTGTACGTCTCACCGCACCGGGGCGACTTCGACGCCGCCGCCGGCGACCAGGTGACATCGCTGATCGGCATCGCCTGCGCGGTACTGCTCGTGGTGGCCGCCCTCTGGCTGGAGCACTGCTGCCGAGCGCCGGAAGACCCCGACTCCGACGAGGACCGGAACGACCATGACGACTAGGCGCGTACCGCCGCGCGGGCGGAGGCACGCCGCTGCTCCCGTTCCCGCCGGCGTCAATCCACCGCCGGCGGGGCCGCCCGCTCGTCCGAGGCCGTGGGAGCGGCCCCCCGCCACAGGTCTCGGTTCGATTACCGACCGGTACCGTGTGGCGTTATGAGCGGCCTGTCTGGCTCGGACGACGAGCGGAACCGTATCGGCCGTGGTCCCGTCCTCTGGATCGGCGGTTGCGCGCTGGCCGTTGGTGCCACGGTGTTGCTGCTGCTCAGCGACGACGCACGGCTCCTGCGGCTGGGCATCGTCGCGGGACTGTGGGCCGCCCTGTTCGGTGCCTTCGCCGCTGCCCGCTACCGGCGGGAGGCGGCTGAGCGGGCGGACCAGTCCGAGGAACTGCGCCGTGTCTACGAGCTGGAGCTGGAACGCGAGGTAGCCGCACGCCGTGAGTACGAACTCGACCTCGAGGCGGAAACCCGCCGGCAGGTCGAGGACGAGCTGCGAGCGGAGTCGCAGGAGCAGCTGGCCGGTCTCCAGCGGGAGCTGGAGACCCTGCGCCGCAGCCTGGAGTCCCTGCTGGGAGGGGACGTCCTGGTGGAACGGGTGGCGCTGCGCGCCGAGTCCACCAGGGTGCGGTCGCTCTCCGACCAGGGCGGGCGGGTGATCTCCTCGGGTGAGGAGGAGAACCACCCAGTGCGCGCGCTGGCCGTGGGAGCGCGGACGGTCGATGACGATGACGATGCCGAGGTCGATCCGGAGGCCGACGCGGAGGTGGCCGAACCCCGCCAGGGGAACGCGCCCGCCGCCCCCGCTGACCGGACGCAGGTCATCGGTGGGGCGCCGGCCGGTCGCACCCGCGCGCCC
>NZ_AGVX02000169.1 GCF_000239155.1 Actinoalloteichus spitiensis RMV-1378 | reverse complement strand
TACCGACGGCGCGGTGTCGGCGGACTCCGGCGGACCGGCTGGTCAGCTCGCCGGGACACCCGCGTAGGTGCGGGCCCGGGCCTCCACCCGGCCCGCCCGCACCCGGCTGATCAGCCGGGGCTGGGGCGCGGTGGCCGGTCCCCGGACGACCTCGCCGTCGGAGAGGCGGAAGGTGCTGCCGTGCCAGGGGCACACCAGGCAGCGCTGCCCCGCCACCTCCGCCACGTCCCCCTCGTGCAGGGGAGCGGAGAGGTGGCTGCACGCGTCGTGCAGCACCACGACGTCCGACCCGCTGCGCAGCACGACCACCTTGACGTTCCCGGCGTCCCGGACCTCGGGGCGCCCCTCGCTGAAGTCGTCCAGCGGACCGAGGTCGCACCAGTCGTTGGGGCCCCGGTGCGCCGCGTCCTCGGCGTGGTTGGGGCCCAACGCCTGCCGGAACGACAACTCCCCGCCCAGCGTGGCGCCGGCGAGCAGGAAGAGCATCCCGGCGCCACCGGACACCGCACCCGTACGGCCGGACCGGTCGCGACGGGCCACGAACGACACGAGGTAGCAGGCGAGCCCGGCGGTGTTCAGCAGCGCGTGCACGGTGCCGGTGCGCTGCTGCTCCTCGTGGGCATCGGACCAGTCGGCCCAGCCGCTCACCGCCGCCGGCAGCGCGCTGGCGACCCCGGTGCCGACCAGCACCCGCGCCGCCCGGCTCCCCGGGGTGGTGACGTCGAGCACGGCGGCGGAGAGGAAACACCCCACGGGGAGCTGGACCATCGCGGGGTGCACCGGGTGACCGAGCCAGACACCGTGGAGGGCGTCCTTCACGCTCCCCTCCGGCAGCACCCGCGTGACGACGCGGTGGATCCGGGAGTTCACCCGGTCCAGCCACTTCTGGTCCGCGATCCGGTCGGTGATTCGTGACAGCCTCATCTCACTCCTCCGCTGGGTGTCCCGGAACTGGCGCGGGGCGGGGCACCAGCCGCCTGACGCCCCACCGCGCCCCGAGGGGTTCGTGGTGACCTCACACCTTGGAGAACGCCTCGCTCACCGCGTTCGGTCCGTCGAAGGTGCGGTCCTTGGGCAGCTTGCGCAGGCCCGACAGGATGTTCTCGTCGGCGCCGTGCTGCTGGGCGTGCTCGACGATCTGGTCGGTGCTCGCCGGGTAGTCCAGGTCCTTCAGTGACTTCTGCATCTGGATCGGGTTGGCGCTGGCCATGATCCGTCCCTCCTCCGGTGCCGCGTCGGATGGCGGTCCACTGCCGCCAGGGCCCGAGAGGACCCTCCTCCCGGGGATGCCACGTGGCGGCGCGGCGAAACGCCGGGGCGCTCCTCGGACCGCGCACGCACGACCGTGCGCCCGGGGCGCGGCACCGGCCAGCGGGACCGCGACGGCTCCTCACCTGGCCCGGACGGCGTGCTCCACCGCGCCGAGGACGTCGCCGACGTCCAGTGCCGCCATGCACGCCGGACCGTGGGGCGACAACGGGCAGGAGGCCGACCACCAACAGCTCTGCTCGGTGATCGCGGTGGGTCTGCGGTGCCCGCACCCGGGGAGGCCCTGGAGGTCGGAACCCGACGGGGAGGCCAGCACCCGCTCTCCCGGGTCGTCCCAGCGGGGAGGGGAGGTGGTGCCGCCGCCCGAGGTGTCCGCGCCACCGGTTCCGGCCGGGCCGACCACCTGCCGACCGTCCCGCCCCGGGACCGGACCCGGTGCTCGCCCGAACCCGTACCGCAGGGTCGAGGTCGGCCCGAACAGCCCCACCACCCGAACTCCGAGCGAGGCCGCCAGCCGGGTCGGCCCGGTGTCGCCGCCGACGACCACCCCACCGCGGCTCCCGATCTCGGCGTAGGTCGCGGCCAGCGTGCGGAGGTCCCCCCGGGGGAGGGGTGATGCCCCCCGTGGCACCGGCCCGCCGTCGGCGACGGCCAGCACCGGGGTGCCCGCCGCGAGCAGGGCGGCGGTGAGGGCGTCCCAACGCCGACCCGGCCACCGCTTGACGGCCATGCCGGCTCCGGTCACCAGGACCACCGGCGGCCGCGACGTGCGCGGCGGCACCACCCTCCCCACCAGCTCCGCGCCGAGGTGGAGTTCGGTCGGCGTGAGCCGGACCCGCCCGGGGCAGCGCAGGTCCACAGCGCCGATCAGGCCCTCGCCGTGCAGGATCCGCAGGTAGCGGTCGCTGACCCGTTCGTCGGCCGGCGGGTGGCGCCACAGGTCGGTCACCGCCCTGGCGCCGGAACGTTCGATGACCTCCGGGATGCCGTCGTAGCGGGTGGAGCTGACCACCAGGTCGGGGGCGACGCGAGCCAGCGCCCGCTGGACGGCCGCCCGCTCGGCACCCCCGCCCCGTCGTTCGGGCACCAGGACCGCCATCACCGACTCGTCCGCCGCCAGCAGGGAATCCCCCGGCGGGTGGGTGAGGAGGTGCACCTCCGCCCGGGGGTGGTTCCTGGCCAGCGCGTGCACGGAGGGCAGGAGCATCAGCAGGTCCCCGAAACCGCCGAGCAGGTCGACCACCAGGATGCGGCGGTACGCCGGGCTCACGGCGCCGCCCGCAACACCGCCCGGTACACCCGGTCGTGTTCGGCGGCGATCGCCGGCCAGGTCCGGCGCCCCACCAGCTGGCGGGCTCGCTCCGCCACCCGTCGACGGAGGGCCGGGTCGGCCAGCACCCGGTGCACCGCCTCGCGGAGCGCCTCCGCGCTGCGGGTGGCGGATGCCACCACGGTCGTCTGGCCGTCGACCAGTTCCGGGTCGGGAGGGTCCGCTCCGGTCACCACCGTCGGAGTCCCGTGCGACATGGCCGCGAGAACGGCACCGCTCTTGGTGGTGGTTCCCCCGGTGAACGGGAAGACCGCGGCGTCCGCGGCGCGCAGCAGGTCCGACACCCGGTCCTCCGGCTGGTACCCGGTGAAGGTCACGGCATCGGCGACGCCCCTGCGGTGGGTGAGCCCGCGCAGCTCGTCGTGGAACGCCCGCGCCTCCGGTTCGGGCAGCGCGCAGGAGACGAAGCCGCCGGCCACGCACAGGTGCAGCCCCGGGTGGGCGGCGCGGAGCGGGGGGAGCGCGTCGATCAGGTAGCGCAGGCCCTTCACCGGGTGGACGAACCCGAAGAAGACCAGCAGCGGGGCGTCCGCCCGCAGGCCCAGCTCGGCGCGCACGCGGGGCCCGGGATCGCCGTCCGCTCCTCCTCCCGCGACGTTCGCCGCGAGCGGCACCACGTGCGGGACCACCCCCCACCGCCGGGTGACGACACCGGCGTGCCCGGGGTTGGTGGTCAGCAGCGCCCGGCTCGTCGGAACCACCCGGCCGGTCTCCCGGCACCACCAGCCCCGAGCCTCCGCCAGCCGCCACACACCCCGGGGGAGGCCCCCGGGCGGGTCCCAGGACCCGTACTCGTGCAGGGTGGTGACCAGGGGAACCCCGGAGGGCAGCGCCAGGGGCAGCAGGCCGGAGAGCCGGGAGAACCCGTAGGCGGACGGCGCGAACTGGAGGTGCACCACGTCCGGCGCCCACCGGACCAGCTGGCGGCGCAGCGCGCGCAGTTCGCCCCACCGGCGGGTCGCCCCCTGCCCCGGGTGGAGGGACACCGGCGCCAGGTCCGCCGTCAACCCCATGTCGGACAGCGCGGGCAGCAGGTGGCGGACGTAGTCGGCGACCCCGTCCCGGTCCGCCGCCGTCGCCCCGCACACCACCGCCACCTTCGGCTGGTTCGCCGCCACCCCGCACCTCCGAGTTCCGCCACGCCCGCCGACAGCGGGAGGCCCCGGGCCCGCTCCTGGCGCCACCCGGTCCCGGTAGCCCCGTGCCCGCCGGGTGCGGGGACATGCCGGGCCAGGGGGACGGCCACCGTCGCGGGTGAACGAGCCACCGAAGGACCCCGCGAGCCCGGAGGACCGCAGATGTTCCCGAGCAGCTGCCCGAGCGACCTGGCCGGCACGCGGACGGGTACCGACCCGGCGGGCCCCCTCCGGTGAGGAGGACACCGACCAGGTGTGAGCGGTGCGCCGTCAGCGGGCACCCGGGGGGCACCGCGAGCGGATCCGGCCAGGGAGGACGAGGTGACGTGACCATGCCCGGTGAGCAGCCCGACGCCACCCCCTTCGTCCCGGCCAGGGCCGGCCTGCCCGGGTTGCGCCGAGCGGCCGCGGCCTGCCGGGGGTGCGACCTCCACCGGGACGCCACACAGGTCGTGTTCGGCAGGGGACCGGCCGCCGCCGAGGTCGTCCTCGTCGGCGAACAGCCAGGTGACCGGGAGGACGTCGAGGGCGTGCCGTTCGTCGGCCCCGCCGGCCGCGTCCTCGACCGCGGCCTCCGCGAGGCGGGGATCGACCGGGATCGCGCCTACCTCACCAACGCGGTCAAGCACTTCCGGTTCACCCGTGGCGGCACGGGCAAGCCCCGCCTGCACCGCCAGCCCAACCGCACCCACCGCGTCGCCTGCCGGCCGTGGCTGGTGGCCGAACTCGCCGTCGTCCGGCCCCGACTCGTGGTGGCGTTGGGCGCGGTGGCGGCCAAGACCCTGCTCGGCGAGTCGTTCCGGGTGACCCGCCACCGGGGCGAGCCCCAGCGCTTCCCCGCCGAGGAACTCGGTCTGCGGCGGAACGCGCCCGACCACCTCGTCGCCACCGTGCACCCGTCGGCCGTGCTGCGGGCGAGGGACCGCGAGGACGCCTACGCGGGCTTCCTCGCCGACCTCACGACCGTGGCGGACCTGCTCCGCCCGGCCTGACGGGCGACGGGCTGGCCGGGGCCGGCTCAGCGGGTCAGCACTCGACCGGCCACGTTTCGCGAGCTGGAGGCAGGGTACGCGGACAGGGAGCGGAGGGTTCCACGACGTTGGGTGGAAGGGGAAGGATGCGCGCGCTCACCTGGCACGGCCCCCGGTCGGTGCACGTCGACACCGTGGCTGACCCGACCATCGAGGACACCACGGACGCCATCATCCGGGTCACGGCGAGCGGACTGTGCGGCTCCGACCTCCACCTCTACGAGCACGGTCTCGCGCTTGCGGTGAAACCGGGGGACATCCTGGGCCACGAGCCGATGGGGGTGGTCGAGGAGGTGGGGAAGGCGGTCCACCACATCCGCCCCGGCGACCGGGTGGTGGTGCCGTTCAACATCTCCTGCGGCGAGTGCTTCATGTGCCGTCGCCAGCTGTTCGCCCAGTGCGAGACGACGCAGAACCTGGGGGGCCGGAAGGGTGCCTCCCTGTTCGGCTACACCCACCTCTACGGCGGGGTTCCCGGGGCGCAGGCCGAGTACCTCCGGGTGCCCCAGGCCCACTTCGGCCCCATCCGGGTGCCCGAGGGCGTCCCCGACGAGGCGCTGGCACTCCTCTCCGACGTGCTGCCCACGTCCTGGCAGGCCGTCGAGTACGCCGACGTCCCCCGGGGAGGCAGCCTCGCGGTCTTCGGTCTCGGCCCCATCGGGCAGATGAGCGCCCGGATCGCCCTGTACCGGGGCGCCGGCCGCGTCCTGGCCGTCGACCCATACCCCGACCGGCGCGCGTTCGCCGCCCGGGCGGGGATCGAGACGGTAGACCCCGGTGACGGCGACCCCGTGGAGCAGATCCGGGCCGCGACGGCTGGCCGGGGAGCGGACTCGGTGATCGACGCGGTGGGGATGGACTCGGAGGGCTCGGTCGTCGACCGGGTCACCCAGATCCTCAAGACGAAACCGGACCGGTTGCACGCCCTGCACCAGTCCCTCGGAGCGGTGCGCCGGGGCGGCACCGTCTCGGTCAGCGGCGTGTACGCGGCGTGGATGCCCCGGTTCCCCCTCGGCGACCTGTTCGACCGCAACGTCACCCTGCGCTGGGGGCAGACCCACGTCCGCGCCTGGACCGACACGCTGCTGGACGTGCTGCGCGACGGTGACCCGCTGGGGGCCGCCGAGCTGGTCTCCCACCAGGTCCCGCTGCGGGACGCGCCCGACTACTACGCGGCCTTCGCGAAGAAGCGCCCCGGTGTGCGCAAGGTGCTGCTGCGTCCGCACGGCCACCGCGGGTGGACGTCGGGAGCGCGGGACGCGGATCGGGCGGTGTCGCCGAACAGGTCGGGGCCCCCACCCCGTCCCGCGCCCGCGCGGCGACCCCCCACCGGGGAGACCGGGCCCACCCGCACGCCGTCCGGTGAGGAGGAGCCGTCGTGAGGATCGTCGTGGTCGGAGGCTCGGGAAACGTGGGGACGGCCGTGCTCGGTCGGCTGGCCCGCGACTACCCGAAGGCCGAGCTGGTCGGCGTGAGCCGGCGGACGCCGCCGCCCGCCCCGCCCTACCAGGGCGTCGGCTGGCACGAGATCGACATCGGCTCGGAGGCCAGCACGCCGCGCCTGGTCGAGGCGCTGCGGGGCGCGGACTGCGTCGTCCTGCTCGCGTGGCTGATCCAACCCAGCCACGACGAGCTCGCCCTGCACCGCACGAACGTGGAGGGCAGCAGACGGGTCGCCGAGGCCTGCGTCCGGGCCGGCGTGCACCACCTCGTGTACCTGTCCTCGGTGGGCGCCTACTCACCCGGTCCCAAACGGCGCGCCGTGGCGGAGGACTGGCCCACCGGAGGTGTCGCCGCCTCCTCCTACAGCCGGGACAAGGCGGCCGTGGAGGCCCTGCTGGACGAACTGGGCCGCCGGGAGCCGGGGCTCACCATCACCCGCTTCCGGCCGGGGCTGATCCTGCAACGGCGGGCCGCCGTCGAGATCGCCGGGTACTTCATCGGCCCACTGGTCCCCCGGGCGGTGTACCGGGGTGTCCGGCGGGGGAAACTGCCCGTGCTGCCGATGCCCTCCGAGCTGACCCTCCAGTTCGTCCACTCCGAGGACGTGGCCGCCGCGGTGTCGCTGGCCATCGGTCAGCGCGCGGCGGGGGCGTTCAACCTGGCCGCCGATCCGCCGATGCCGCCGGCGGAGTTGGCCCGCCTCCTCCACGCCAGGCACGTCCCGGTGCCACCCTGGCTCGTCCGGGCCGCGGCGAGGGTGAGCTGGGAGCTCCGCCTCCAGCCGACCTCGCCGGGCTGGGTGGACCTGGCCCGGTGGTGCCCGGTCCTCGACACGTCCAGGGTGCGCACCGAGCTGGGGTGGAGTCCGGAGCACGACGCCAGGCGGACGGTGCTGGAACTGGTGGAAGGGCTCGAAGCGGGCCGCGACCACCCGAGCCCCGCCCTGCGGTCGGGTCGGGGGACGGTCAACTCGACCTGAGCCGGCGTGGTGCGCGGCGACGCGGCGGGCGGCGTCAGGGCAGGGTGGGCAGGATCTCGGCGAGACGCCGCAACGACTCGGCCGCACCGCCGACCATCCCCGCGCGGAGCATGGCGTCCCGCGCCTCCCTGCTGTCGAACCGGGTGACGGTGGTGAGCGTGGTCCGCCCGTCCCGCTCCTCGAAGGTCACGGTGTCGACCAGGACCTCACCCGGCGTGCCCTCGAACTCGAAGGTGTGCACGATCCGCTCGGGAGCCGTGATCTCCTGGTACTCCCCGTGGAAGGCGTAGTCGCCGTCAGGGGCGTGTTCGACGAATCGGTAGGAACCGCCCGGCCGGAAGTCCAGCTCGCAGTCCATCGGGTTCCCCCGGGCCCACCAGCGCCGCAGGTGTTCGCGGCTGGCGTAGGCCGCGAACAGGCGGTCCCGGGGCGCGTCGAAGGTCCGGCTCATGGTGATCTCGACGTCGGACGGGGTGGTCACCCTCAGCTCGTCAGCCCGCTCGCTCATCCTCGTGCTCCGCGTGGTCTCGTGGGGCCGCCCCGGGACGGGGCGGCGTGCGGCGGTGTGCCCCGGCCGCCTCAGACCACCCCGGGACCGACTGGGGTGGAGGACCGTGCGCACGGTTCCTCCGCC
>NZ_AGVX02000170.1 GCF_000239155.1 Actinoalloteichus spitiensis RMV-1378 | reverse complement strand
AGCACCGGCCCCGGGGCGCGGGACACCCTCGCGCCCCCACCCCGGCTCGTGCCCCCACCCCGGACACACCCGTGGCCCCGGAGCGGTAACTCCGGGGCCACACACGGCTGGACGGCCGATCAGGAGAAACGCGCGGCGTTCGCCTTCTCACCAGCCTGGTAGTTCTCGGCGGCCTGGCTCAGCGCCGTGCCGATCGCGGCGATCGTGGTGCGGATCTCCTCGGCACCCTGGTCCCACTTGGCCTGCGACGCGTGCCACGCGTCCATGGCCTCACCGGACCAGCTCGACTCGATCGGGGCCAGCCGGCTCTTGAGCGCGTTCTGCGTCTCCTCGAGCTGGTTGCCGGCGCTGGTCACCTCCGCGGAGGCGTTCTGGATTTCGGCGAACGTAACCTTGATCCCGCTCATGGCGAGTGCCCTCTCAGTTCTCGGGTCGGGGAAAAGACGTCGGTACGGAAGAACTCAAGCGCCGGGACGGCTCAGAAGTTCAGGCGGCTGTCGATGGAGCTCATCGAGGCGGCCTCTTCCTCTTCCAGGCGCGCGTACTCCTCGCCGGAACCCTTGAGCTGGTCGCCGATCTCCCGCAGCGCCTCGTTGATCTTCTGGCCGCCCTGGTCCAGCCGCTCCATGAGGTTCTGGAACGCGGTGGCCGCGCCACCCGACCAGAAGCCGGCGACGTTGGCGCAGGTGCTCTGGAGGCTGCTGAGCACGCCCTGGATCTCGTCGTTGGTGTTGAAGACGTCGTGCGCGGCCTGCGCCATCTCTTCCGGCGTGACCTCGTAGCTGCTCATCTGGAGGAGTCCCCCTTCAGGATCAATCCGATGGAACGTTCATGCGACGCAAACCCTGCCAGCAGCGGTTCCCCTTTGTCCCGAAGTTCTCGCAAGTAGTTGCTGCCGTTAACGCGCCGCCGGGTTCTTCCAGGTCAGCACAGGATTCGCTGGTGCGAGAAGTCCTCGTCGTCGCCGTCGTCCACATCGGCCCGCCTCGACCGGGGCGGTTCGTCCCGCGCCCCCGGCCCGGTCGTCCCGGCCGGGCGGGGGTCCTCCTCGGACGGGAATTCGGCGACCGGGAGGCCCACGGCCGTGCGGAAGGACACCGATTCCCGGCGCAGGTCGCCGTCGGTGTGATCGGCGCGTTCGGTCCGCTGTGGCCGTTCCCGCGCCTGCTCGGCGAGCGCCCGGGTCGACTCGCGGAAACCCGCCGTGCGTTCCCTGGCCTCGGCCGCCGCGCGGGCGCCCCTGGTCACCGCCCCCGCCACTTGGTGCCGGAGGCGGGTGAGCGCGTCCGCTGCCTGACTCATGGTTCTCCCTCGCGTTGTCACCGGGTGCCGCCGGCGGATGGCACGCGCCGGCGGAGGAGGAGCGCCGGCTCAGCCGATCCGGAGGCTGTCCACCACCCGCTCGCAGGCCAGAGCCACCCGCTCGGCCCCCTCCGGCGTGTACTGGCAGCCGACCGCGACCTGGAGCGCACCGTCGAACAGGTGGTACCAGTCCACGGTCCGCCCGTCCGTCCGGTCCTGCCGGTAGTAGACGACGTCCCGGCCGGCGTACTCCGCGTCGACGTCGAAGCCGACGAAGCTGGACCCGCCCGCCGAACCGTTCCGCTCCTCGTAGCTCTGACGCAGCTCGCTCTCCGCCCGCTCCCGGTCGGCGTCGCTGTCGTAGTCCAGCCGCCATTCCTGCACCACGACCAGGTCCGTGTCCTCGGCCGCGCCCTCCGGTCTGATCTGGACCTTGCGCTCGGCCGCGTCGCCACCGCTCTGCTCCCAGTCGGCCGGGTAGGCGAAGCGGTAGTCGTAGAGCGCGATCTCCCGGTCGTTCCGGGGGAGGTAGGCGACCACCAGTGCCGCCGCGACCGCGAGCGCCGCCATGGCACCGCCGGCGAGGAACCACCACCGGCGCCCGGTCCGCCGCCCACGCCCGTGCGCCCCGGGCGGTCCGTGCGCGGGGTGGGGTGGGCGACCGGCGACAGGGCCGCCACCCGGCGGGGGGTAACCGCCGCCGGCGGGCGGGGTGGG
>NZ_AGVX02000171.1 GCF_000239155.1 Actinoalloteichus spitiensis RMV-1378 | reverse complement strand
ACCCCCCGGGACCGAACCGTCGTACCCGTGCCGCGGCGGGCGAACACCCGCGCCAGGCGTCGCGCTCGCGCCGACCGGGACGTGACCCCGGGCGCCACCAGGTCGGTCAGGGCCGGACCGGGTCGGACCACCCCTGCTGCCGGGTGCCCGACGGGCCCTCGACGGAATGGTGCCGCCGGGTGCGCAGGTGGAAGACCACGAGGCCGACGAGCCCGCAGCCGACGCACCAGGCCAGCGAGTTCAGCAGCGGGGCACGCGGTACGAGGTCGGTGAAGCCGGCGGCGACCCCGAGCTGCATCGGGCCGTAGTTGGGCAGGTAGACGATGAGCGCCGCGTCTGCGGCGGGGTTCGCGATCGGGTTCTGCAGGGCGAGGTCGATGATGCTGACCATGATGATGGTGAACATGCCTTCCAGGTCGTCCGGGAGGAACACCCCGAGGACGATGCCGATCCCGCCGTAGATGAGCCCGGACACCACGAGGGCCAGGTACAGCAGCCACGGCTGCCGCACGTCCCAGTAGAACAGCATCACCAGGGTCGCCCAGCCGGCGACGAGGAGCGAGCCGGCGGTCAGGGCCACGAGCTTGGCCAGCAGCAGCGCACGCCGGGGGCAGCCGGCGTCGGTGAGCCGGCGGTCGAACATCCGCGCCCGGCGGGTGGCGCTGAACATCAGGAACCCCATCAGCAGGGTGACCGCGTTCAGCGAGCCGCTGATCATGGTGAGTTCCCGACCGCTGACCTGGAGCAGGGTCCCCGTCGACCGGTGCGTGAAGTCGAGGGGTACCGGCGAGAACACCAGGTGGGCGAGGCTGATCCACACGGGGATGAACACGAGCAGCAGGAGCATGGCGAGCCGGTTCCGGCTCAGCTCGTACAGCGTCAGCCAGGCGACCGTCCCGGCGGTCCTCACCGTCGGTCCTCCGTTCCCGGCCCGCGCAGCGCACCAGCGCGGAGGCGGTGCAGCCGGTCCAGACGTTCGATGTCGTGCGCCAGGTGGGAGATCACCAGGATCGCGCGGCCCCTGGCCCGCAGGTCGTCGGCGAGGTCCCAGAACCGGAGGTAGGTCTCCCAGTCGAAGCCCTGGTACGGCTCGTCGAGCAGCACCACGGCGGGGTCGTGCATCAGCGCCAGGACCAGGTTCAGCTTCTGCTGGTTCCCGCCGCTGAGCACACCGGCCGGGACCCGCTCGTAGCGGGTGAGCCCGAGCCGCTCGGCCAGTTCCCGTGCGCGGTGGTCGTTCTGGAGGCGGTAGGCGACCTGGAAGAGCCTGAGGTGTTGGCCGACGGTGAGGGCCTCGTTCACCACCGCCTGCTGGGGGCAGTACCCCAGGGAACCCCGCACTCGCACCGTCCCGCCGTCGGGGCGGAGCTGCCCGGCGAGTATCCGGAGGAGGGTCGTCTTTCCAGCTCCGTTCTCCCCCACCACCCCGACCAGTTCCCCAGGCCGGACACCCAGGTTGACGTCGGTCAGGACCCGCTGTCGTCCGTAGGACCTGCTGACCGAGGAGACCAGCAGCACGGGGTCGTGGTCACCGGCTGCCGGGTGGGCGACGACTCCGCCGCCGGCACGGGGGCCGCCGCCCACGTCGGGCGGGTTCCCGAGAGCTCCGAGGCCACCGGGACCCGATCCGCGTGCCGGGGAATCGCGGGTCCGGCCGCCACTCGCGGGACCCGTCCCGGGTGCCGCTCCGACGCCCGGGCGGGGTTCGGGCGGGGGTGTCCCCGGTGGCGAGCCGGGTAACGGACGAGCCTTCCTCACGAACCGAACCATCCCTTCTCCCGGCGGGCGCCGAGGAGGTGCGTCGCGAGCACCCGGGCCTGGGTGGAGAGGGACAGTTCGACCCGTTGGCGCAGTGCGCGGGCACCCGCTCGATCGACCAGCTCGAAGTGCGTCATCATCACCCTGGTCGCCGCGGCCATGAAGGGCCGGTCGACCGGGGGCAGGTGGTGCACCAGGGCGGCCCCCTCCCGGCACATCTCCCGAGCCCGGGAGGCGAGGTGGCGCACCAGGTCGTCGAGGGCGGGGCTGGGGAGGCCGCGTCGGAACTCGGACCGGCTGACCGAGAACCGCGCCAGGTCCTCGTCCGCCACGTAGACCCGCCCCCGTGGCAGGTCCACCGGGAAGTCGCGGGTGATGTCGACCAGTTGGAAGACCTCCCCCATCTTCGAGGCCAGCCGATCGGCCTCCTCGGAGACGACGCCGAGGAGCCGCACTCCCAGCAGAGCGGGCACCCCGGCCACCCCGCGCAGGAACTGGCGGAGGTCCTCGAACGTGGGGAATTCGGCGGGGCCGGCCGCGTCACGCGCCGTCGCGTCGAGGAAGGCCTCGAAGAGCGTGGGGTCGAGGTCCCGTTCTCTGCTGGTGTGCACCACCGCTCGGCGGAGCGGGTGATCGCTGTGCCCCCTGCGCAGCTCGCGCAACGACTCCTCGGCCCACCGGTGGAAGTGCCTCCGCCGTGAGCCCGGGGTCTCCCCTTCGTCGGCGATGCGGTCCGAGGTGGTGCAGAAGGCGTAGACGGCGTGCGCGTGGGGGCGGGTCCTGGCCGGCAGGAGCGCACGCACCGTGAGGAAGCTCAGGCGGTCGCCAACGGCGTGCACCCGACGGCACAACGCGAAGGAGTCACGCAGCGTGGAATCGTTTCTCACGGCCATTCCGCCCCCGTCGCCCGTCGGTCAGCTGTTTCCGCGAACAATGGGGTCAATCGGATCGGCTGGCAATTCGAGTCCAACGACCGTGGCAGCTCGATTTCCCAGATCGGGACGCGATCCACCGAATCCTCACCACGTTCTGGACCACACGAGTCGTGGTCGTCATCAGATTACTCATCGTGGATCACCCGGACCATCACACGATCGGGGCTAATGGTTGCCTCCTTCCGTGACCGACCGCCCCGGACCCAGGCGAGATCAGGACGGGGACCGGCGTCGGCCACCCAGTTGGGCGGAGCGGTACCACGACACGGCCGTGGACCGGTGGGCGCGGGTGGACCACGGCAGCGGGAGGGGACCGCGGGGGACCGCCCTGGTTCGCGCCACCGCCTCGGAGCGGCACCTTCGGCATAGTCTTCGGTCCCACCGCAGGGACTTCGGCCGTGGCGACCATCAGCCTGTAACCAGGCGGTCGGCTGCCGAGGGCGGACGTCGGCCGCCCCCAGCCACGACGATCCCTGGAGTACCGATGCAGAGGAAAGCCCCGGGCAACACGGTCGAAGCCCTGCTGCGCGCCGCGGCGGGACCCCCCGACGAGATCGGCGCGCTGGTCGACGAACTGACGTTGGAGACGGTGGTACCGCTGGTCATCGACGAGATCGTCAGCCGGTGCGCACCGCCGAGCGGGGTGACCGCGACGCTGGTGCTCGAACTACGACGGGGCGAGGGCAGGTCGGAACACACCTTCTCCTTCGACGGGGGAGAGCTGGAGGTGACCGCCGGGCGAGCCGGGGACCCCGGTGCGCTGGTCCGCTTCGAGATCGCCGACCTCGTCACCGCGCTGTACGGCCCCGCCACCAGGCCATCCGGGACCACCAGGCAGGTCGAATCCCTGCTCACCCCTCCTGGGCGGGACCCGCGCGAGGACAGCTACCTGATGTTCCAGGCGCAGCGGCCCTATGCCGAGGCGATCCAGGCCGTGCTCTCCGGCTGCCTGTCGGCTCCCGTGAGCCTGGACGACCTCGCGGTGCGGTTCGGCTCCGACAAGTGGGGTTTCCTCCACTGGTTCACCCAGCACTACGCCGAGCACTTCCGGCGGTTGGCGGACGAGCCGGTGCGCCTCCTTGAGATCGGCGTCGGCGGGTACGACGACCCCACGGCGGGTGGGGCATCCCTGCGGATGTGGCAACGCTACTTCCGCAGGGGCCTCGTCTACGGACTCGACATCCACGACAAGTCGACCATCCGCGGTCCGAGGATGCGCACCATCCGGGGCGACCAGAACGACCCTGAGTTCCTGGGGCGGCTCGCCGAGGAACTGGGGCCCTTCGATGTCGTGATCGACGACGGCAGCCACGTCAACGAGCACGTGTCGACCTCCTTCGACGCCCTCTTCCCCCACGTCAGGGAGGGTGGGATCTACGTCATCGAGGACATGCACACCTCGTACTGGGAGGGTTTCGGTGGCGGCCCGCCCGGCAGCGTGGTGACCGGCACCTCGGTGGAGCGGGTCAAGGCGCTTCTCGACGGGCTGAACCTGCTCGAGTACCGCTCGCTGGACGAACACACGCCGTCGATGACCGAACGGTATGTCTCGGGCGTGCACTGCTACCGCAACATCGCCTTCGTCGACAAGGGGCTCAACACCAAGGACGCGCCGCCGCCGTGGATTCCCCGCGAGCCGGTCTGACGCACGCCCAGCACAGGCCCCGCCACCGCTCGCCGGGCTCGCCCGGCGAGCCCACGCGGCCGACGCGTCGGCACCGGTGTCACGGGACCCCGTGGTCGCGTGGTCTTAGCTTAGACTAACCTCACTGGTGACTGACCGTCGGTCATTCGTTCGTCGCAGGACATGGAGTCGCTGATCCGTGCCCTCCGCGACTGTTGGCCGACCCGGGTGCCGCCCGCGTCACTCGCCACCAACGGAGGATGTCGAGAGCCGCGGGACGGGAAGGTGAAGGACGAGCGGAGCGAGGGATCCTCATGAAAAGCACGGAGACGACGGCGGAGCAATTCGAGCCCGCCGGCGCCCCGGCATCTGATGAGCAGCAGCCGAGGGCCGAACCGAACGAGCCCCGTCTGCTTCCGATCCGCGACACGGCCCGGATGCTCCGCCCGGTGCGACGCCACCTCATCACCTGCGCGGTGTTCTCCGCCGTGGCGGCCGCCGCGGGCTTCCTGCCGTTCGTGGCCG
>NZ_AGVX02000172.1 GCF_000239155.1 Actinoalloteichus spitiensis RMV-1378 | reverse complement strand
CACCGGGTCCAGGCCGACGGCGTGGTGTTCGCCCTTTCCGACCGCATCACCTTGTCGATCAGCACCAGGTTGTACTCGGGGACCACGTGAAACGTGGCCAGCCGCGTTTCGGCGGTCCACGTCAGACCCTCGGTCTCGGCGGCGGTGCGCAGCATCGTGGCGATCTCGCCCGGCGTTGTCTGGTAGTCGCCGGCGAGAGTCGCCAGCCGGGTCTCCTGTGGGTCTCGCGGCGGCATCCCAGGACCGGTCTCGGTCATCTGGAAGGCTTCGCCCGCGATCGCGGCGAGGAGGCCGCCGTCGTGCCCCTGCTCCGCCGAGGTGTTGAGATAGCTGTCCCACGGGCTGGCTGCGGGGTCATACGCCGCCGGCCCCTTGCGGGGCTGGTGGTCGTTCGTCCGGGCCTGCCGATCGGCTTTGGTTCGGTTTCCCTTACCCACGCCGGTCATCGTCGCGCCTGGTCTGTTGGGCAGTCCCGGATCAGCTCGGACAACACGCGGGGCCACTCGTTCGAGTGGTCCCCGCGTCTGTGGCGTGCTCCGGTGTGGCTGTGTCAGTGCTCGCGGCCGAGGAGGATGTGTGGGTAGCCGCGGTTGATCGGCTCGCCGAGCTGAACGCCGAGGGAGGCGATGAACTGCTCCAGCTGCTCGGTGGCGTCCTCGACGTTGGCGGCGTCGGCCTTGTACTCGAACTCGACGAAGTCGCCGGCGTCGACGACGTGGTCGAACACGACCTCGACGTCGGGCAGCTTCCACTCCTCGCGGGTCTTGTCGACGGTGACCAGCGGGGTGAAGTCGAGGGCTTCGAGCAGGCGGCGGATGGCTTCGACGTCGTCGACCTTGGTCTCGTACTCGTCGGCGTGGGTCTTGATCAGCTCGTTGATCGGGTGCCAGCGCTTGAAGTTGACCGACGAGCCGCGTGCCTCGGTGCGCACCCGCAGCCACTCGGAGATGGCCTCGCGGGCGGTGAAGTCGCGGTGCGGGGCGTTGAAGTAGGCGTCGACCTGGCGGGTCGGTTCGGAGGGCTTGGCGCCCAGGGCTTCGAGCTTGGCCTTGAGCGCGGCCGGGTCGGGCAGGGCGAACTTCTTCTCAACCTCGATGTACTGCACGGGCGGGTGTCCTCTCGTCGGTTGTGTCGGGGTGGAGCAGTGCGGTGATCTCGGCGACCTCGTCCGGGTGGAGCGGGTCGTCCAGGCTGGTGAGCGTGGTGGTGATCTGCTCGGCGTCGCGGAACCCGACCAGCACGGCGGCGTCGGTGGCGTGCGCGAGCACGTAGCCCAGGGCAATGCGGGCCAGGGCGGCCGGGCTGGTGCCGAACCGGCCGCGCAGCGCGGCCAGCCGCCGAGCGATCTCGGCGAGGGCAGCAGGTTGGAAGTCGGGGTCGCGGCTGCGGTGATCGGCGAGGCTGAACCCGCGGGGCGGACGGTTCGGGTCGCGCAGGATCAGGCCCTGGCCGAGGGCCTGCTTGATGAGCACGCCGACCTGGTGGTGGCGGGCGAAGGTGAAGATGTCGGTCTCCTGCACGGGATAGCGGGGGCTGAGCAGGTTGTATCGCACGGTCACGACATCGGGCCGGACCTGGTCGAACAGCCGCAGCCAGCGGGCGGTCGCGGCGGCCCGAGGCCCAGTGCCATCGGCCCACTCGAGGGCGAAGGTGTGGGGTGCGCGCAACCCGATCGCGTCGATCATGCCCTGCTCGCGCAGCTCCCGCAGCGCGGCGACCGCCCCGTCCAGGTACTCGTCGTCGGGGCCGAAGTCGGTGCTGTGCAGGAAGTACAGGTCCAGGTGGTCGGTGCCGAGGTTGTCCAGGGTGGTGTCGAACTGGCGGCGGATCTGCTCGGGCAAGTACGGGTGCCGAGCGGTCCCGGCGAAGTAGCCGACCTTGCTCGACAACGTCAGCCCGTCGCGTCCAACGTCGCGGACGAGGCGGCCGAGCAACCGTTCGGAGCGGCCGAGACCGTAGACGTCGGCGGTGTCGAACAGCGTCACCCCCAGCTCGTGGGCGCGCAGGAGCCCGGCGTAGGCGCGCTCGGGATCGACGTCGTCCCAGCCGATCGGCACACCGCCGTTGGTGGCGGTGCCGCCGATGGTCCAGCAGCCCGCCCCGAGTGCGGAGACCTCGCGGGCCAGGCCGCGCAGGAACCGGCGCTGCATCAGGTGATCCCTCCTCTGGCTGGTGGTCAGGTGCCGCACGGGTCCGCCAGGTTGATCAGCCGCCACCCGTCCGTGGCGCTCCAGCGGTCATGCTCGCGGCGCAGGGTGTCCTGGTGCCTGCCGGGCAGGCTCTCACCGACCGGGCCGAGCGCCGGGTCCAGGTCAGCGCGCAGCTCGGCGAGCAGCCGGTCGGCCAGGCCCGCGCACTGGTCGTTGAGCTCATCGGCCCGCTCGGGTGCCGTGTCGGCGGTGCCTGCGGCGTCGACCATGCCGCCGAGCAGCCGGTACCCGGCTGTCTTGATGGTGCGCCGCAGGTCGCGGACCAGTGCATACGGTTCGCCGTCGAGGACCTTCTCCAAGCTCTTGAGGGTGTAGTCCAGGGCGAAGTTACGGTCGATCCACAGCTGCGCCCAGTGCGAGGCCACCCCGATGCGCCAGTCGGCGAACCGAGCCTGCACCCGCCCCATCGACGGATCCGCCTCCCCGGTCAACCCGGCGGCCTCGGCCTTGCGGGTGTAGGCGGCGTTGATCAGGCACTCCATCGACACCAGCATGTAAGAGATGCCGGTGTAGAACGGCTTCCCGGTCGTGTGCGCGGCGACCCACTCCTCATCGCGGACCCCGTCGACGATCTCCTCCACGCTCAACCCCGGCTGCGGGCGCAGCAGCAGGTCAGTGCGCCCCTGGAAGACGTAGGTCTGCCGCAGCTCGTCGAGGGTCATGAGCTGGTCGAAGGTGATGTAGGTGAACCGCGGCGGGACGCCAAGCGCGGTCAGGGTGCGGATGGCCAGGGCGTTCTGCGTACCGGTGGTCTCCTTGTTGAACCGCTCCAGTATCGACGTCACCCCGGACTCCACCCCGAACAGGCACCTGCGAAGACCGCGCTCGACCAGGCCCCGCCACAGGTGCGCCCGCTCGACGTGCCAGGCCCGGTCGAGGTCCAGACGCACGGCCTGGTCGACCCGGCACGAGGTCTCCCAGGCGAATCCGGCTTCCTGCAACGTGTCCGCGACGGCCAGAGCGCGGGAGACCGCGTCGTCGCCGCGGCCGATGAACTCCTCGTCCACCAGGTACAGCGTCCGGCTGACCTGCGGGTGCCGGTCGACCACGGCGCCGATCTCGCGCAGCACCCACGGCAGCGCGTCCGGTGAGGCCCCGGCCCACTGGCCCTTGTGGCCGCGCGGGCAGAACGAGCAGTAGTTCGTGCACCCCCGGCTCGATTCGAGCTGGGCGACCCCACCGCAGGCGAAGGTGCGGTCCAGCAGGTCCAGCTCCGGCCACATGTCGGTCTGCACCCGGTTGGCCACCACCGGCGTGCGGCGAGGCCCGATCGACAGCGTGCCCTCGCCCCGCGCGGCCCCTGCGTAGCCGACCCCGCGGATGTGCTGGACGGCCATGTCGTCGTGCCAGTGGCCGAGCACGTCGGCGATCGTCGGCTCACCGGCCCCGCGGCCGATGATGAGCTGCGGGTAGCGCTCCAGCAGGATCTTCTCGTTGCGCACCGTCAGGCTGCCCCCGGCGACCAGCAGCGGCGGCTGCGGCATGGCGGTGAGTTCATCGAGCAGGCGGGTCATCAGGTCGTGTTGGCCGAAGGTCGCCGAGATGCCGACGATGTCGATCTCGCCGCTGGTCGCCCGCGCGGTGATGTCGTCGAGTTCCGCGCCGAGCTGCATGTCCAGCAGCTCCACCTGCCCCAACAGGGTGGAGCGGGCCGCCCTGGCGAGGTCGGAGATGGCCAGCGGGAAGCGGGGCAGCGGGAAGTTCTCCGGGTGGTAGAGCGAGGCCAGCAGCAGCCGGGGCCGCGCCAGCCGGTGGCGGCCCTCGGCGGTGATCTCCGCCGCCGACAGCCAGCTGCCCGGATCGGCGATGAGCAGGTTGTCCTTGGTCCAGCCTGGCCAGGTCCGGGTGTCGTGCGGTTGGCCGGACAGGTCCGCGACCGTCCACGTCCCGGTCCCGCCAGGCTTCTGCTCGATGAGCACCAGCCGCCTGTCCAGCGTCCCGGTCACCACGACCGTTCTCCCGCCGGCGCAGTCGCGCAGCGCCGCGTGGAGGCGGTTGGGCTGGGCCAGAGGCGCCCGCCAGACCGCGCTGCCCACCGTGGGCATGTCGCCGGTCGCGTGCGCGATCGCCTGAACGAGCAGATCACGTTGGGACACGCCCAAATCGCGCATCGAATCCTCCGTACTGTCGGTGTTGGACGGTTTGTGCGCTGATCAGTGCCCGGCAGGCCCCGTGTCGTGCGAGGGCCAGGGCGGGGCGAGGTCATGTCGGCCGGTCTCGGCGCGGGTGTCGTGGGGGAAGGCCGGGAACAGCGCGGCCATGGCCAGCAGGCAGCAGTCCGGGCACAGCAGCTCCGGCACCGACGGCCGTAGCTCCCACAGGTCGTCCACTGGCAGCCCGCACAGCCCGACCCGGCCACTGCTGGGCCACACCACGTGCGTGCGGCCGGCGTAGAAGGCGCTGTTCGCCCGGTTGGTTCCCCACCACACCGGCGGCTCGTTCCCGTGGGTCATCGCAGGTCACCGGCTCTGCGGTCCGCGCAGGAAATGTGCGTGGTTGAACGAGATCAGCAGCTGCATCCCGGGCAGGCTCAACCCGACCGGCCGCACCGCCAGGTCGCCGTCGGGTTCGGGGAGTTGGTGCTGCAGGTAGCCGCCGCGGTCCAGGACGAGCAGCGCCGCGAACACCTCGGGCGGCAGGTCGACGGTGTCGCGGCGGCGCAGCACCGTGCGGTCGCAGACGATCAACTCCGCCGCTGCCAGCCGTAGCGCCCGGTACCGCTCAGGCGTGTAGTCCAGGCTCATCGTCGCCCACCCCGCCGCGGGTGGCCGACTTTGAGCACGTGCCCGTGCACGCATTCGTAGTAGCCGCAGACGATCCGGTACTGGCGGCAGCGGTCGTCGCCGACCGGGAAGGTCAACGCCGGGCGGGCCGCGCGCGGGCGGGCCGCCGATTGTGGAGCGCTCATCACCGAGGTGTCCTGTTCGGTCGGTTGTGGTCTGGGAATGCGGCCAGGCGGGGGATCGGCTGGGTTCTCCAGCCGGCGGAGGCGTATGGCGCGACCCGGAGCCCGGCCCGCCCAGGCATGTACAGGCGAGCCGCGAACCGGACGGTGGGCTGGTCCAGGAAGATCAGCTCTGTCTCCGGCTCGGCGCCACGACCGGCTGGGGCGCCACCGCCACCTGGGGCGCCACCGCCGGGCCGTGCGCGCGGGCTTCACGACGCGACCTGGCCGGGGACCGGCCGCAGCCGGTGGGGCTGCGCCGGGCCGGGCAGCGCCCGCCGGTTGCGTTCACGGATCTCGTCCACGTGGTGGCGCAGCTCCGCCGCCCGGCAGCGGGCCAGCCTGCGGCGGGTGCACCAGGCGTTGATCGCCCACCCGGCCAGCACCGGGGTGACCACACAGCCCAGGGCCACCGCGACCGCCACGACCAGGCCCCAGCCGGTCATGACCGGCCCCGGCCGGGGTGGGAACCTGCCGTGCCGACCGGTCGGGGCACGCCCGGCACGGTAGGAGTCGGTGCTGCTTCGTCGTGTGTCCGCTTGACCATGGGCATGGTCGCTCCCCGGTTCGCTCACACGCTGGCGTGGGACGATCTCTCCCCGTGGCCCTATGTCACGGGGAGTGCTTGGCTCAGGACGCTAGGTGCGGCGAATGTGGTGAACCGGGAGTATTTCTCTGGGTTCGTCACCACCGGAGCTGGAAGGTTGAACCTCATGCGAGGGATGACCGACGACATGACCATCGGCCAGCGTGTGGCGTTTTACCGGCAGCGCCGCGGGATGACCCAGGCCGTGCTGGCCGGGCTGGTCGCCCGCAGCGAGGACTGGCTGCGCAAGGTCGAGCACGACGTGCTCCCGGTCGACCGGCTCTCCGTGCTGCGCCTGCTCGCCACCGCGCTGGACATCTCCCTCGGCGACCTGATCGGCGAACCCGTGCTCATGGCCTGGGCCGACGAGTCCGGCCGCCGCACCGTTCCCGCGCTGCGGGTCGCGCTGATGGACCACCGCCAGTTCCTCATCGCCCATCAGCCCGCCGAGCCCCCGCGACTGGACGCCCTTGCCGGCGAGATCGCCGCGCAATGGGAGGACTACCAGAACTCCCGCTACGCCCGGCTCACCCAGCGACTGCCGCTGCTGATCACCGACATCCAGGCCGCCTGCCAGCACTACGGCACAGGCAGCGACGACGGCCTGCGCGCCCACGCCCTAGCCGCGAGCGCCCACCAGGTCGCCACCGCGTTCCTCACCAAACTCGGCGAAGCCGACCTCGCCGCGATCTCCGCCACCCGTGGCCTGGCCGCAGCCCACACCAGCGGCGACAACCTGATGATCGGCTCCCTCTACCGCTCCGTCGCCCACGCCCTGGTCTCGATCGGCGAGTTCGAGCAGGCCGTCGCGCTCACCCGCGCCGCCGCCGACCACCTCGAACCCGGCCTCGGCGACGCCACCCCGGAGTACCTGTCGGTCTACGGGATGCTGCACCTGGTCGGCGCTGTCGCCTCATCGCGGCGCGAGGACCGCACCGACACCACCACGTTCCTGTCCGAGGCCGACATGGCCGCCACCCGGATCGGGCACGACGCCATTCACCTGTGGACCGCGTTCGGCCCCACCAACGTCGCCATCCACCGCGTCACCGCCGCGATGGAACTCGGCGATGTCCAGGTCGCCGTCGACCTCGGCCCCCGCGTCGACACCCGCGCACTCCCGGTCGAGCGGCGCGTCCGGCACGCCATCGAGATCGCGCGGGCGTTCGTGCGCTGGAACCGCGCCGACGACGCCCTCGCGCTGCTGCTCGAAGCGGAGACCTACGCCCCCGAACAGGTCCGCTACCACCGGCTGTCCCGGCTGCTGGTCCGCGAGATGATCCGCCACCCCCGGCCCGCGGACCGGGCCATCGAGCTGGCGCACCGGATGGGCGTGCGCGGCACCGACCCGCGCCGCCCGTAACCTTGCCGGTCATGGCGACCACCGAACTGCCTGCGAACCTGCGTGCCGACGTCGAAACCCTGTGGGCCTACCACGACATGGGCCACCAGCCCCGCCGCTGCGACGTCGGCATCGGCCTCGGGTCCCACGACCTCGGCGTCGCCATCCACACCGCCCAGCTCTACCAGCAGGGCCTGTTCGAGCGGATCGTGTTCACCGGCGCCAACGCCCCCACCACCATCGAACGCTTCCCCCGCGGGGAGGCCGTCCACTACCGCGAACACGCCATCGAACTCGGTGTCCCCGCCGACGCGATCCTCATCGAGACCGAGGCGACCAACACCAGCCAGAACCTCACCAACACCCGCCAGGTCCTCGCCGACGCGGGTGTCCACCCGTCCTCGGTCATGCTGATCTCCCGGCCCTACCAGCAGCGACGCGCCTACGCGACCTCCCGCAAGGTGTGGCCCGAGGTCGAGGTCATCTGCTCGTCCCGGCCACTGCCACTCGACGAGTACATCGCCTCCATCGGCGACGTCGACAGGGTCATCAACATGCTCGTCGGCGACACCCAGCGCATCACCGAGTACGCCCGCCTCGGCTTCGCCATCGAGCAGGACGTGCCCGAGCAGGTGGACGCCGCCTACCAGCGGCTCGTCGACGCGGGCTTCACCAGCCGCTTGATCTAGCTACTCCGGCGCTCGCTCACCGCGGCCCAGCGCGGCGAGCCCGGCACGAACAACCTCGATCGGGGCGACGGCTACGGCGTCGTCCTCCGGGCCGGTCAGGTACACCACGTGCCCGGCCTTCGCCTGCGTGATCAACTCGCCCAGCACCTGACCGACCGTCGCTTCCGCAGCCCACTCCGGGGCCGGACCTCAGTGTCTGAGAACAGCGGCATGCCCAGAGCGTAATGCGCCAGCACGGAGACAACCCCGGGACCGCGCGCCCTCATAGCGTCCCGGACGTCGTCAGGTGGCCAAGGTGACGAATCGCCCGTACTGGAATTGCTGGACCGATGGCCACATCGAGCAGGCTGGCCGCGGTCAGGGCCTGCCGGTCGGGCCCGCCGGTGGCCGTGCAGGCCGCCAGTTGCGCGACAGCGGCCCGGGAGTCCGCGGCGAAGTACGCCTCAACGGCCTCCCATGCCTGGGGGCCGCCGAAGCGGGCGGTCTCGGGGAAGTCGGTGTCCCACTGAACCCGGGCCAGCAGCCCCGCCCGGCGCAGCCACCCCGTCCAGGTGCCGATCGCCGCGGCGGCGTCGGCGTACCGGCTGTCGGGGACGGTCAGGCGCAGCCGCAGGTGCTCGTCGGGGTCACGGTAGGCAGGAACCACCACCGCACCTCGCCCGCCAACTGGTGGAGCAGGTCCGGAACGTGGCGGGCGAGGATGCTGGCGTCGCGGTCGCGGTGTGCGTAGAGCTTGAGGAGGAACCGCCCGTCGCAGCCGGGCAGACGACCGTGCTCGCGTCCCGTCACCGGGGCGTTGCCTGGCCAGTACGGCTCCTTGACCGGGCGGCTGGTGGTGGTGAGGGGGATGGTGACGTCGTGGGGATGGCCGTTGATCCAGCCCGCGTCGGCGGCGGACTCGGCGCGCAGGACCGCGCTGCCGTGCCGCCGCATGTGGGTGTACAGCAGGGCCCGGTGGGAGGGCTCGGCCAGGTCCAGGCGGAGGCGCTGGTCGGCGTCGCCCAGGTATACGGCGCCCGGCACCCGCATCTGGTCGCGCCGGGCGGACAGGGATCGCTCCCACCGACCCCGGCGGTGGTGGGGCCGGCGAGGTCGGCGGCGGTGAGGCGCCAGCGGGCCGGGGAGAGGATCGTGCGTCCGTAGCGCAGGGCCGGCAGGAACGGCAGGCTGGCTGCCGTTCCCCAGTCGAAGGTGGTGCACGGGACGCTCATGGCGTGGGGGCTTCGGTGAGGAACCGCACCAGCGGATGGGTGCGGCGGGTGGGCTCCACCGCGTTCGTCGAGCAGGCGGACTCGCAGGTCTGACCGCAGCCGTCGTCGGTCATTTGGATGAGCCGGTCGGCCTCGGGGCCGGTCTCGACGATGGAGACATCCAGGTCCCAGCCGTCGACCTGGCCCCCGGCCGGGGCCTGTGCTGTCGCGGGGACCGTAGACACCGCTTCTTTGGACTGCACGGACACAACAACCTCCCTTGAGAGTCGGGTGGTGCACACAGCCCTGCCCCCGGCTCCCCGCCAGGGACAGGGAGCCTAGGACCAGGAGACCTCGACGGCTCCCAGTCGCTTCGCCACGATCCCTGCGGACGGCTCGGCCGCCCCTTCGGGCATCGGGGTGTACCGGATGTCGGCGGCACCGCGCCGCCGGTGATGGGCCGCCCACCGCCGCAGCAGTGCCACGTACCGCTCGGCGACTGCCTTGGCTCCGGGCCCGTGAGCGAATACCCCGCTCTCGAAGCCGCCGGTCGCCTCGTTGGGCCTCTTAGCCCGGTACGCGAAGCTCCCGCCGGCCATCAGGGCCGGGACGCCGCGCGCCACCGACAGTGCGAGCACGCCCTCGTCGACCAGGTCCTTGCTGCCGTGCAGCATCACCATGTCCGGCGTGCTGGTCGCCAAGAACAGCTCCAGCTCGTCGGGCAGGTCGAACGCGGCCCCGGACCAGACCTCCAAATGCGGCGACCGTACGGCGGCGGCCAGGGCCTCGATGTCGAACTCCTGACGCTGGTCGTCAAGTTGCAGAGCGACCCCGTCCGTGACCGTAAGCAGCCGCTCGGTGTAGGCGCCGCTGCCCTGCATCGGCACGAAGCCACACAGTCGGTAGCTGGCGCTGACGAGATCGGTGGAGTCGCGGTCGAATGCGAACGACCGGGTGATGCCCCGCATCCGCAGCGGGACGACGATCCGGCCCCGGTCAGACATCTGCTCCCGCCAGGCAGAGGGAATGTCCCACGCGCCCGCGGTGACGATGATCCGATCGAACGGCGCGTGCTCGGGCACGCCGCCCTCGGCGTCGGCCAACACCACCTGGACCCGGCCGTAGCCGGCCGCGTCCAGGCAGCGGCGGGCACGCTCCACGATCTGCTCGTCGATGTCGGCGCTGACCACCGTGCCCGTCTCCCCGACCAACTCCGCGAGCAGGGCGGCGTTGTAGCCGCCGGAGCCCACCTCGAGCACGCGCATCCCCGGCTCGATCTCGGCCTGCTCCAGCATCACCGCCTGGATATGCGTGTCAGACAGAGAGCTCAGGGCGTTGCCGTCGCCGTCGCGCTTGATCACCAGGGCCTTGTTGGCGGCATACGCCGCCTCCAGTGGCTCGCCCTCCGCGAACAGGTGCCGGGGCACTGCCGCAACGGCCTTCGCGACCGCCTCGGACTGGAAGACGCCCATCTCGTGGAGCTCGCTCACCATGGCCGCGCGGAGCGAGACCGCCGCGTCGTCGGTTTCTCGAACCGTAGTCATGAAATCACCCTGGGCAACTGTGGTCGTCTTACGAAGGCCACCCGGTGCACGTTCGATAAGGGAGCAGCTTCTCGGGTAGCGGTGGCCCAGGGGGCGGCAACTGCGTCGAGGTGGCCCCGCTCGCCAACGGCACCATCGCGATGCGCAACAGCAAGCACCCCGACGCGGGCGTCGTGTTCTTCACCCGCGCCGAGATGGCCGAGTGGATCAAGGGCTGCAAGGCCGGCGAGTTCGACGACCTCGACACCCAGTGACCTGGAGCAGGCGCACCGTGGACGCGGTGCGCCTGTCCCCAGTGATGGAGCCCGCGGTGGCCATCACCGGGATCGGGAGCGCGAACACCAACGGCACCCGCAGCGCGGCCTCCCCGACGAAGCCCATGCCACGCGGTAGCTGGCCGTTCGCGGGCGCCGGTGATGGGGAACGTGAGGGGCAGATTCTCAGTTCGGGGATCGTGTTGAGGTCAATGCCCTAGCGGGCGTAGATCGTGAAGAGGGTTCCGTCTCGTCGACCCGCACTCCTTGGATCTTTCCGAGAGTCGTGGCTTGGGGTGCCAGCTTCCTCGTCCCCGGATAGCCCATGCTCCCCGCGTCCTTGAGGCGACGTGGGGAGCATGGAGAGCGGCCTCAGGCAGCACGCAGCTGCTTGTACTTGTCGAACACCCCCTTGACGGCGTCGGTCACGGGCAGGTCCTCGTTCAGTGCAGCCCACACGTAGGCGTCGTGTTCGCTGAGCCTGACCTCACCGGCATCAGCCACGACGACGGCGAAGTTGAACTGCCTGCTCTTCTTTCCGCTGCCCGAGGTGTAGTCGAAGCTGCCGATGTATTCGGTGATATCAGTGGTGGCGAGACCGGTTTCCTCCTGGACCTCGCGGACGGTAGCAGTGTCAAGGTTTTCGCCACTCTCCACCTTGCCGCTGGGCAGCTCGAAGATGCCGCCCATGAAGTCGTCTGCGGGACGCTTGAGAAGCAGCACCTTGTTGTGATTCTGTACGATCGCGCCGACGACGAGTTGCTGAACGCCGTCCTCAGCGGCCTGAGCGGTGAGTTGAGCGAGCACGGAAGCGTCGATCATGGAACCTACCCTAGTAGTTCGGTGTGGTGTTCGATCACCTTGCGCAGTCCATCGATGTAGCGATCCACCAGCGGCAAGTCCTCCTCCCGGTGCCAGACGGGCAGCTTCAGGGTGTGCTGCCAGATCTGCTCGGCCACGGGAAACTGCCCCTCGCGGTATGCCACCCGTTTCCGGTGCGGGTAGTGCGGGAACACCGGCGCGGGGTCGCGGAACAGCGGGAACCGACTGAGTGGGCAGATCGAACCGGGCTGATCAACCTCCTTGAGTCCTTCCGCGAGCAGCGCTTCATGAAAGCGCTTGACCGGGAGGCCGCCCAGTTCCTCTGGAACGTAGGTCAGCGGCAGGCCGTACCAGGCGGGCCGTACGCCGTCCGGGGTCCTCGGCACGGCGATGCCGGGGAGCTCGCCGAGCTGGTTGCACAGGTAACGGGCGACGTTCTCCCTTCCGTTGAGGTAGTCGTCCAGCGAACCGAGCTGATCGAGAGCGATGGACGCGGCCAGTGGGTGGATGCGAAACTTCAGCCCCATACCGGTTACGGCGTAGGGGTGCATCGGGCTGGTGGCGGGGATCTCGTTTCGGCACCGCTTGTTGTAGTGACCGTGTAGCAGGACGCGGTGGTACACATCGTCGTCATCGGTCAGCACGAAGCCGCCTTCGCCTGCCGACAGGGGCTTCGGACCGTTCATCGAGAAGGCGGCTGTGTGACCGAACGTGCCAACCTTCTGGCCGTGGACGGTGGCGCCGTGGGCGTGCGAGGCGTCCTCTAGCAGGGCTAGGCCGTGACGGTTGGCCAGGGCGAGCAGTGCGTCGATGTCGGCCGGAGTACCCCAGAGGTGCGTCACCATAATCGCCGTGGTCTTGTTGGTGATTCGCGCTTCGACCTCTGCCACCGACATGTTCCCGGTCTCGTCGGAGTCGGCCAGAATCACGCGCTGTCCGGCGATACCACCGCCACCCGCACGGCCGTGTTGAAGGCCGAGCGGCACTACGAGCGTGCGCGCATCGACGAGGAACCCACCTGGCTGGCCTTTTACACCGAAGCCGAACTCGCAGCCGATCTCGGCCGATGTCTGCGCGACGTGGGCGACCCAGACCAAGGCGCCAGTTTGATCAAACAGGCGTTGGACACCTATGAACCGTGGCGGGTGCGCAGCCGATGCTTCGTCCAGGCTGACCTTGCCCTCGCTCACCTGGCCAGCCGTGATCTGGAACAGGCCGCCTCCGTTGGACGGGACGCCGTGCGCATGGCGCGGCAGGTCAGCTCCAACCGTGTCCTCGACAGGCTCCATATGCTGCAACGGCGGGTTCGTCCGCTGAGTAGCACCTCATCGGACGCGCGCGAGCTGGACGACCGCATCACCGATGTGACCCGTACCCACCGAGACGAGGACACCGCCACCTGATGACCACCGGAATCGACTTCGAGGGTGCCCGCATCTACGCGATTCCCATGCGTGCCCGCTTTCGGGGCATCACCGTGCGCGAGGGGATGTTGCTCGAAGGTCCTGCGGGGTGGGGCGAGTTCTGCCCCTTCTCCGACTACGACGACACCGTGTCGGCGGGGTGGTTGTCGACGACCATCGAGCAGTGCGCCATTGGCTGGCCGCCAGCCGTGCGTGACCGCATCCCCATCAACTGCACCGTGCCCGCCGTCGGCCCCGAACGGGCCTATGAGATCACCGCGAACTCGGGGTGTCGGACCGCGAAGATCAAGGTCGCTGATCACCCCGAGTCGCTCCCGGAGGACCTCGCTCGCGTGGAAGCCGTTCGTGCCGCACTCGGGCGGGACGGCGCGATCCGGGTCGATGCCAACGGAGTCTGGGACACCGACACCGCCGTGTCCCACATCCGCCAGCTGGACAAGGCCGCCGGCGGGTTGGAGTACGTCGAACAACCCTGCCGTACCATCGAGGAACTCGCCATCGTCCGGCGGGCTGTCGAGGTCCGGATCGCCGCCGACGAATCCATCCGCCGCGCCGACGACCCACTACGGGTGGCCGTCGCGGGCGCAGCGGACGTCGCGGTGATCAAGTGCACCCCACTCGGTGGCGTCCGTCGCTCCTTGCGGGTCGCCGAAGCCGCCGGGCTTCCCTGCGTGGTCTCCTCCGCACTGGAGACCAGCGTCGGTCTCGCCGCACAGGTCGCCCTCGCCGCCGCACTCCCCGAACTGGACTTCGCCTGCGGCCTGGGCACGCTGTCGCTGTTCGAGAGCGATCTCGTGTCCGGCCCCGGCTCCCTGCGGGCAGTGGACGGCTTCCTTCCCGTGCCTCGCACGCCACCAGCCCCGGACCCCTCATTGCTCGCTACCTACGAACTCGTCGAGCCCGAACAGGCCGCGTGGTGGCGCGACCGGCTGGCCCGCGTGCGCGCGGTGCACGGCGCGGACCGGTCCGGCTGATACGAGCGTGAGGGCGGCGGTCCGCGCGGAAACACCCGAGGAGCTGATCGTCCCTGCTGGGTTCCGCGTTGGTGTGGCCTCACTGATCGTTCGAGCTTGTCGTACGCCCAAGGGCAGAGGAGGGCGCACGACCAGGACGTCGCGTGGGCCTCGGCGCTCCTCCTCATCCAGCAGCGCAAGGGCCGCTGCTCGCCGGTGGTGTGCGGAGTGGCGGTGGCACGCTCGTCCAGTGTGTCCGCGAAGAGCCGTGCCCGGTGTCTCGCATCCCGCGCAGCGGCAACCGGGCGGGGTGTGGGTCGCTTCCCGCAATGGCGCGCACTCGACGTGCTTCGGTGGGGGGCGGGAAGTGCGGGTGTGCCAGCGCAGGCCCGGGTGGCCCGCACCGGTCCGGTCAGCCGCTCGTCGTCCGGTCCCGCGCCTCGGTGTCGACTGGGTGGGCGTTCTCGCGGTCCGTTCCCGCCGCTCCGGCGGCATCGGCGCGTTCGATTTCCTGGACCCGTAGTTCCCGGTGGGGCCCGTACCACAGCGTCCACGCCAGCAGGCCCACGATGAGCAGCGGTGTGCCCAGTGAGCCCACCGTGGCCATCACCGGGATCGGGAGCACGAACACCAACGGCACCCTCAGCACCGCCTCCGCGACGAAACCCAACCCCCACACGGTGGTGGTGAGGTAGAAGAGCCGGCGGAAGTGCGGGCTGGCCCGCCACCGCTCATCCCACGCCGTGGACTCCGCCGCGTCGAGCCCGGCGAAGCGCTTGGACGCCGCGTAGAGCAGCGGGCGGCGCAGCAGACAGGTCAGCAGGAACAGCAGTCCGGTGGCGGCGGTGCCCACCGACTCCTTGAGCAGCAGGAACCGGGCGTCGCCCGTGACGAACGACAGGCCGAGGCCCACGGCGAAGGTGGCCGTCATGAACAAGGCGAACGCATCGAGCCGCCGGGTGCGCAGCAGGACCCAGCCCAGTCGCAGGCCGGCGACGAGCGTCCCGGCCAGCAAGGCCAGGTAATCCCCGGCCCCGGCCCACCGGAACACCAGGTACGCCGACACCGACAGACCGGCGTCGAGGAACACCCCGCCCAGAACCCGCGCGGGGCGGACCGGCGAGCGAGGACGCCTGTCGTCTCCGCCCACTCGGCCTCCTCCCACCGCTCCCCGCGCTCGGGCACGTCCCCGGCCATTGTCGACCGCCGCACCGCCAGAAGCCCCCGGAGACCTTCCACCGCCCGGTCAGCGCCCGCCCACCGGTTACCGCCGGCTGGCGCCGACGGTGGAAACACGCACTGTCACCGGGGTGGCACGAATGGCTAGCGTGCCCGGTCCACGGGGCCACCGCCGTTCCGGTGACCGGCGGTGGCCCTCCCATCGGGGTACCGCGCTCCGTCGGGTCCGGCCACGACGGGACGGGGGAGCGGGCCGGCGGACCCACGGCACACGGCGCGGGACGACCCACCACGACGGCGGAGCGACGGCACTGGACCGACGCCTGATCCGAAAGCGGGGCCGAAAGATGCGAATTCGTGTACTGGGCGCGGTGCGGGCGGAGGCGCGGGGTACGGCCCTGCTGCTCGGCGGCCCGAAGCACCGCGCGGTCCTGCGCTACCTGGCGCTGCGGGCGAACTCCGTCGTGTCGATCGAGGAACTGCTGGCGGCCCTGTGGCACGGCGAACCACCGAGGACGGGCCGGAAGATGATCCAGAACACGGTCTCCGAGCTGCGGGGAGTCCTGGCCCAGGACGACGATCCCTCGGGGGGCGCGGTGCTGCTCACCCACTCCCCGGGCTACCTCCTGCGCATCGACCCCGACCGAGTCGACGCCGGCCTCTTCCGGCGGCGCGCGGAGGACGGGTTCCGCCTCCTGCGGGGCGGGGAACGGCGCGAGGGCCTCGACCGGCTTCGTTCGGCGCTGGCGGTGTGGCCGGCCGGGCCCGCCGACGCGGAGGTGGGTTCGGTGGAGGCGGGCTGGACCGAGTGGCGTGAGCTGCTGCGGCTCCGCCGAGCCGTGGAGGAGCGGATCATCGGGGGGAGCGAAGTGGACGGTGCCCTGCCGGCCGTGTGCGCACCGGACGTTCGTCTCCGAACCGGGTCCGCTTCGGACACCTCGTCCGGGGAGCCCGGAGCGGACGGTACCGGTGGCGGCGGAACGGCAAGCGTCCTGCTGGTGACCGCCGAGTTCCCGGCCAGGCCCGGCGAGGAGCCCGCCGAGACGACCCGTCGGGAGGCGGCCGCCGCAGCCCTGGTGCACGCGCACCTCCGCGCCGCCGGCGGGCGGGTTCACCTCGAGTTCGGGTCCTTGGTCGTGGCCGTCCTGCCCGCACCGACCGCCGACGCTCGTGCGGTGGCCGACGGCATCCGGACGGACCTGACTGGGCGGGAGGACGGTAGGGCCTGGATCGTCTCGGCGGTCGTGCTGCCGGCCGGCCCGGCGGCGGAGCCCGTACCGGCCGCCCTGGTCGACGAGGGGGTTCGCCTGCTGTCGGAACGGGGACGGGGGATGGAGGCGACGCCGGCGGCGCCCGTGTAGGCGGAGTTGAGGAAGTCACACTGCCGAATCGCAGCGTCACGAGGCCAGCCGGGCCGTGTCGTGGGTCCACCTCGTAGCCGTAACCACGGCGTCCTTCGACCTCACGGCGGAGATCGTCCGCCGGTCGACCTCCAGGAGTCGGGCGAGCACTTCGCCAGGGACGGGGTGTCCGCCCCGCAGGGTCGCCAGCAGGGCGAGGGAACGCTGGGTCACCTCGGCCACGAGCCCGGGGGGTGGCCGAATCTAGGGCAGTTCCTGACCTGAATTCCGGGAGAAGGCGAGTCTGCGGACATCGGAGGGTGGCTGCTCCCCGTGGCTCGCACCACCGAACCGCGCGGCGTGGACAGCCCGCTCTGGTCGAATGTGCCAGTGGTCGTGAAGACCAATGCCCGTGGTTCGAGGTGCGAGCGGACGAGAACTCGCAGGTCAGCTGGCGGTGCGGGGAGTGGGCGCTCCGGGGCGCGGGAGTCGTTGTCGTGGATGTTCCACCAGGTGCGGCCTGACTTGGTGGAAAACACGAAATGCGGACAGTTCCTTGCTCGCGGGCTCGCGTGGTCGAGCCGACACGACTGCCGGACCAGGAAGCCGGGCCGCGACAAGCCCGATCGAGCGGCAGCGGGCCAGGTGAACGGCATGGCGGGGGCACGGCATACTGTGGGCAGGGAGGATCTGTGCGATGCGGGAGACCGTCAGGAAAGTGAATGAGAATCGGTCGTGTCGCTCGTAACGTCGCAGGTCAAGAAGGGTCGTCCCCGCGCACGCGGGGCTGTTCCGCCGCCGCGCAACCGCTCCTGAGCCTCCCTGTAGTCGTCCCCGCGCACGCGGGGCTGTTCCTTGAACACGCGATTCTAATTCCCGGCATACTCCGTCGTCCCCGCGCACGCGGGGCTGTTCCGCTGACCGGCAGCCGGCTCTGTCTGCGAACGGGGTCGTCCCCGCGCACGCGGGGCTGTTCCCTCCGTCTGGAGTTGAACCGCACGTGCGAGCAGGTCGTCCCCGCGCACGCGGGGCTGTTCCCACCGCTGCTGGCTCGCCGCGAAGGACCTGCCTGTCGTCCCCGCGCACGCGGGGCTGTTCCCGACGGCCTGGGGGCGGCGACCAAGGCAACGGCGTCGTCCCCGCGCACGCGGGGCTGTTCCGGTCCGGCTCGATGCTGCGCGCAGCGCTGGCCGGTCGTCCCCGCGCACGCGGGGCTGTTCCGTCTGCACCGCCGACCGGCCGGTGTCCTCCATGGTCGTCCCCGCGCACGCGGGGCTGTTCCCGGGCGCGGCTGGCCGCTGGAATCCTGCAGGTAGTCGTCCCCGCGCACGCGGGGCTGTTCCGGGCAAGCGGGCGCGGGTGGTGCCCCTGATCGAGTCGTCCCCGCGTCCCCCTGGCTGATGTGGGCAGTGCCCTTGGCCGCGAGGTCGTGATCGCGGAGGAGGCGAGCCGCGCCCCGCCAGCGGTGTCCCACGACTGTTCGTGGCAGGCGTCCCAGGGTTCAGCCGGTCGCCTGGTCGCGGTCTCCAGGTGCGGTACCTCGGCGACGGGGTGGAACGGCGCCACCCGGTGCGGGGCTCCTCCTGTCACGACTGTCCCGACGGTGGTTCCGGGCGGGCCATCCGCTCGCCCGGGACGCGGAGAGCGACGGCCCACCAGGCTGTGGTCACGGATGGTGATGATCAGGTGGTGCGATGTTGGCCAATCACCGATTCGCCAACGAGGTAGTGAGGTTTTCCTTACTGGTCGCGGACATAACGTTCCCCCAGCAGGGGGGTGTTGTACCGACAGGAGGAGGACCATGGAGTTCGGAGTACTGGGGCCGCTGTCGGTGTCGCGAGGTGGCGCACCGCTCCCGGTGTCCGGAGTGCACCAACGTGCCGTTCTTGCCTACCTGCTGCTCCACGGCAACGAGGTCATCCCCACCAGCAGGCTCCTGCGCACCATGTGGGGCGACAACGCGCCACGCACCGCGCGGAAGATGTTGCAGAACGCGGTGTCGGGTCTGCGCGGGATGCTCGCCGCCGAGGAGGACGCACCGATCCTGCTCACCCACGCCCCCGGCTACCTGCTCCAGGTCGACCCGGCGCGCGTCGACCGCCACGCGTTCACCGACCTGGCCGAGCGGGGCCGCGCCGCCCTGCGAGCCGGTGACCCCGCCGGCGCGGCCGAGTCCCTGCGCCTGGCCCTCGGGCTGTGGCGGGGAGAGCCCCTGGCGGACCTCGTGGAGCTGGGGTTCGACTGGCCGGAGCTGAACGTGCTCCGGGAGGCCCGCGCCTCCGCCGTCGAGGACCGGTTCGAGGCGGAACTGGCCCGGGGACGGCACCAGGACGTCGTCGGTGAGCTCGAACTCGCCGTCACCGCGGACCCCCTGCGGGAACGCCTCTGCGGGCTGCTGATGCTCGCCGCGTACCGGTGCGGCCGGCAGCACGAGGCGCTCGCCGCCTACCGGTCCCTGCGCGCCCGGCTGGTCGCGGAACTCGGCGTGGAACCGGGGGAGGCCCTGCGCACCCTCGAACGGGACATCCTCAACCAGCGGCCCGAACTGGAACCGCCCACCCACGTCGGCGGGCCCGCCGACGT
>NZ_AGVX02000173.1 GCF_000239155.1 Actinoalloteichus spitiensis RMV-1378 | reverse complement strand
GGAGGCCGGCCGGGCGCGGCGGTGGGAACACCGCCACGAGCCGACGTCGCCGGTCGCCCCCTCGCCGGACCTGGCAGGCTGGGCGCATGACCAAGGCAGTAGGCACCCTGGTGCTCCTCCGCCACGGGGAGAGCACGTGGAACGCGGAGAACCTGTTCACGGGATGGGTCGACGTCCCCCTCTCGGAGAAGGGGCAGGCGGAGGCCCGTCGAGGCGGCGAACTGCTGGCCGAGGCTGGCCTGCTCCCCGACGTGCTCCACACCTCCCTCCTGCGCAGGGCGATCTCCACCGCCAACATCGCGCTCGACGTCGCGGACCGGCACTGGATCCCGGTGCGCCGCGACTGGCGGCTCAACGAGCGCCACTACGGCGCCCTCCAGGGGAAGAACAAGAAGCAGACGTTGGAGGCCTACGGCGAGGAGCAGTTCATGCTCTGGCGCCGCTCCTACGACACCCCGCCGCCCGAGATCGAGCCGGGCGCCGAGTACGGGCAGGACGGCGACCCGAGGTACGCCGAGCTCGGGGACGAACTGCCCCGCACCGAGTGCCTCAAGGACGTCGTGGCGAGGCTGCTGCCCTACTGGGAGAGCAGCATCGTCCCCGACCTGCGCGCGGGGCGCACCGTGCTCGTCGCGGCCCACGGGAACTCGCTGCGCGCCCTCGTCAAACACCTCGACGGGGTGTCCGACGAGGTCATCGCCAAGCTGAACATCCCCACCGGGATCCCCCTGCGCTACGACCTGGACGAGCAGCTCATGCCGGTCGTTCCCGGCGGGACCTACCTGGATCCCGACGCGGCCGCCGAGGCGATCGACGCGGTCGCCAACCAGGGGCGTTGACCAGAGAGTGAACACCCGGTGACGGAATGCGCAACCCCGCCGCCCAGGGTGTAGTTACTGTCACGTCCTGGGCGGCAGGGCTGGGCTAACCGGGTGGTCTCGTGCTTACGATTCGGAACGTGACCGGGATGGGTTACCTTGCCCTGTCGATCAGCCTCGTGCTCGTCGGCGGGATCCTCGGTTTCGTCGCCGGACGACTCTCCGAGCGACGGCCGCGCCGAGGACACGGCGGCGTCACCGTCGCGGAGCTCCTCCGCAGGCTGGTGAGCTCCTCGCACAGCGGGGTGGCCGTCCTCAACCGCTTCGGCGATGTCCTCTTCCACAACAAGCGGGCGGTGGAACTGGGGGTCGTCACCGCCAACGTCATCGACCCCAGGGCCGGCAAGGCGGCGGAACGGGCCCTGGCGGAGAACCGGGTCATCGCGGTCGACCTCCCGCCCACCGGTGGCGCCCGCAAACGCCGACCCGAGGCCGTCGCCGCCGAGGTGCGTCCTCTCGGTGAGGGGTTCACGGTCGTCGACGCGGCGGACGAGTCCGAGGCCGTGCGACTGGAGGCCACCCGCCGCGACTTCGTCGCCAACGTCAGCCACGAGCTGAAGACACCGGTCGGCGCGTTGGCCCTGCTCGCCGAGGCGATGCTGGACGCGGCCGACGAGCCGGACGAGGTGCGCCGCTTCAGCGAGAAGATCCGCCACGAGGCCACCAGGCTCGGCGCCCTGACCAGCGAACTCATCGTGCTCTCCCGCCTCCAGGGCGCGGAGCCGCTTCCCGACCCCGACCCGGTGTCCGTCGACGCCGTCGTCGACGAGGCCCTCGGCCGGTGCCGGCTGACGGCCGAGGCCGCCGGCATCACCGTCACCACGGACCCGCACAGCGGTCTGATGTGCGCGGGGGACGGGGTGCTGCTCACCACCGCGCTGTCCAACCTGCTGGCCAACGCGATCGCCTACTCCCCGGAGGGCAGCGCGGTGTCGGTCTCCCGCCGCCTGCGGGAGGGGATGGTGGAGATCGCGGTCACCGACCGGGGGCTGGGCATCGCTCCCGAGCACCAGGAACGGGTGTTCGAACGGTTCTTCCGGGTGGACCCGGCCAGGTCGAGGGCGACCGGCGGGACCGGACTCGGACTGGCCATCGTCAAGCACGTCGCCAACAACCACGGCGGCTCGGTGCGGCTCTGGAGCCTGCCCGGCACCGGGTCCACCTTCACGCTCAGCCTGCCGGCCCTCGACGCGAAGGAACCGCGCGGGGGAGAGGAGCGGCCACTCGCCGCCGCCTCCGCCGGTGGAACGGGCACCACGATCTCCGCGCAACCCAGGAACTCGGGAGGAAAGCCATGACGAGGGTGCTCATCGTCGAGGACGAGGAGTCCTTCGCCGATCCGTTGGCGTTCATGCTGCGCCGGGAGGGCTTCACCCCCGCAGTGGTCAACGACGGTCAACAGGCGCTGGCCGAGTTCGACCGCAACGGTGCCGACATCGTGCTGCTCGACCTGATGCTGCCCGGCATGAGCGGGACGGACGTCTGCCGGCAGCTGCGTGCCAGGTCGTCGGTCCCGGTGATCATGGTGACCGCGAGGGACAGCGAGATCGACAAGGTCGTGGGGCTCGAACTCGGCGCGGACGACTACGTCACCAAGCCGTACTCCGCCCGGGAGCTGATCGCGCGGATCCGGGCCGTGCTCCGCCGTGGCGGCGAGTCGGAGGAGACCGCGCCCCAGGTGTTGGCCGCCGGCCCGGTGCGGATGGATGTCGAACGTCACGTCGTGACGGTGAGTGGCGCCGACGTCACACTGCCCTTGAAGGAGTTCGACCTGCTGGAGTACCTGTTGCGGAACTCCGGCCGGGTCCTCACCCGCGCCCAGCTCATCGACCGGGTCTGGGGCGCGGACTACGTCGGCGACACCAAGACGCTGGACGTGCACGTCAAGCGGCTGCGGTCCAAGATCGAGCCCGACCCCGGGAATCCGAGGCACCTGGTGACGGTGCGCGGGCTCGGCTACAAGTTCGAGGCCTGAGGCCTCGCCCACGCGGCCAGCGGGACGTCGTGCCTCGGAACGAGGTAACGTAGCGTGTCACGTCCCGCGGGGTTCGACCACCGTCGAGCGTTCGCGGCAGGTGGGGACGCGGCCCTGTCACGACCCGACGTCGTCGTGGCTCCCGAGGGAGCTGGTCGTCGGGGTGCCAGCGGTCACGGCCGACGCCGGTGCCGGGGCACCGTTCACGAACGCCGAGGGCGGGGGCCCGGCGGGAGTGCGGAGAACCACCACTGGTCCGGGAGGACTCGGCTGCCGGCCCTTCTCCGGAGACCGGGGAGGGGTGACGCGGGCCACGACCCGTGCTCGGTCACTCGTCCGGCCCCTGCCTGTTTGCTGCCAGTATGGAGCGAGGGCATCGCACCTGCTCTGTCGGATAGATGGTTCAAACAGGAGAGAACGAGCTGCTGTGACTGTTCCAGCGCCCCGGCGAACCGAGCGAGTGACGGAACGAGTCACTGGACGAACGACGCCTTACTGGGCACGGTGGAAGCGATGAGTCGGGATAACCGGTCGGAGAGCGAGGGCCAGCGCAGCGTCGCGGAGCTGCTGGCCGCCTACGGCGGCAAGGGGGGCGGCGGTCGTCGTCGCCGCCGCAGAGCCGAGGACCCCACCGACACCGCTCCGCAGGCCATCATCGACCGGGTGCTGTCCGAGAGCGGCAACCTCCGCCGGGTCGAGGAGACCGACGAGGCTCCCCGTTCCGAGGAGCAGCAGTACCAGCCGCCGCCCCGCCCGGTTCCCGGCGCGCAGAGCCGACCGGTGCCCCCGCGGCCTGCCGAGCCGCCGCACCAGCCGTCGGACCAGGCCTACCCGCCCCCCGCCTACCCGGAGAACGACTACCCGACGGCGAGCGACTACCCGGCCGAGAGCGACTACCCGCAGACCGACTACCCGGTCGACCGGGATCGGGGCGAGGGCCCCGCCCGGCACCCCGAGGCCGGGGGGCGCCCCCCGCACCCCGGTGCCGGCCAGTTCCCCTCCGACCAGACGGTGCTCTACCCGGTCGACCCCGACATGACCGCCCAGTACCCGCCGCTCACCGGGGAGGGGCCTGTCGCGGCGTCCGACCTCGGGGGACGGCTGGACGCACCTCCCGACGACCCGCACACCGAGCAGTTCCCCCGGGTCGGCGGCGAGAACTTCGGCGGCTCCATCCTCGACGGCCCCTCGGGCACGTTAGACCCCGGCTCCGACGCGGAGCGCACCGTCGTGGGGACCGGCTGGTTCGAGACCGGGGAGGTCGAGGCCTACCGGGAGGACGGCCCGGACCCCGCGCCGAGGCCGCCGGAGACGCGGCAGCACGCGCCGGTGGCGCCGGGACCCGAGGCGGAACCGGGGGCGCCGGACCGGCGGGACGACGAGGACTACGACGACTACGAGTCCGGCGACTACGAGTCGGACGACTACGACGAGGACTACGACGACGAGGACGACCCGGCCGAGGAGGCCGTCGAGGAACCGGCCGAGAAGCCGGTGTCGCCCGTCAAGGAGTGGCTGCTCATGATCGGGCAGCTGGTCGCCGGTGTCGTGGGCGGCGCCGGGCTGTGGCTGGTCTTCCAGTGGCTCTGGCTGAACATCCCGGCCGTTGCCCTGGTGGTCGCGCTCCTCGTCATCACCGGCATGGTCTTCCTCGTGCGGAAGATCCGCCGCAGCGACGACCTCCAGACCACCCTGTTCACCGTGCTGGTCGGGCTCATCGTCACGGTGTCGCCGGCCGCCCTGCTCCTGCTGGGGACGTGAGCCTCGTGGGCGACGGCACCAGAATCCCCGTGGGCCTGTCCACGGCCTCGGTGTGGCCGGAGCCGGCGGAGGGAGCCTTCCGGCTCGCCGCCGAGCTCGGCTACGACGGCGTCGAGGTGATGGTGTGGGCCGACCCGGTCAGCCAGGACCCGGCGGCGGTCCGGCGCCTGGCGGGCCAGTACCGCGTTCCCGTGCTGGCCGTGCACGCGCCCTGCCTGCTGATCACCCAGCGGGTGTGGTCCTCCGACCCGGTCGAACGGCTCCGCCAGGCGGTCCGGGCGGCCCAGACCCTGGACGCCGCGACGGTCGTGGTGCACCCCCCGTTCCGCTGGCAGCGCCGCTACGCGGACATGTTCTCCGACCTCGTCGCCGAGCTGGAGGACGACACCGGCATCACCGTCGCCGTGGAGAACATGTTCCCGGTGCGGCCACTGGGCAACCGGCAACTCGGAACCCGGCCCCCCGGCTCCGGGCCGTTGTCGTCCCGGCTGATGAACTCGCAGCTCATGGGGGCCTACCTCAAGGGCGAGCAGCTGATCGGTAGTCAGCTGCGCGACTCCTGGCCCCCGCGGGTGTCCGCCTTCCACCCCTCCCCGGACCCCACCGAGGCCGGCTACCGGAGCTACACCCTCGACCTGTCCCACGCGGCCGTCGCCCACACCGACGCCCTGCTGCTGGCCGAGCGGATGGGCAGCGGCCTGCGCCACGTGCACCTCGGGGACGGCACGGGCGCGCCCCGCGACGAGCACCTCCTCCCGGGGCGGGGCAACCAGCCCTGCGCCGAACTGCTCCGTGGCCTCCGACCGTCGGGGTTCGACGGGGCCGTCGTCCTCGAGGTGAACACCCGGAAGGCCCGCGCGCCCGGGGAACGGGCGGCCGAACTCACCGAGGCACTGCTGTTCGCCAGGAAGCACCTCGGTCCGGAGTGACCGTCGCCCGGGACGGCGGCGGTCGCGCGTCCCGTCCCCCGGGGTCACCGGAAGGTCCACCCGGGCGGAGTCTCGCGCGGGGCCGGTGACGGTGTTTCCATCGAAGCGTGCCGTCGAGGGCCCGGGTTCTCCTGACGAGCGCCGCGCTGGCCGCGGCGAGGAACGACGCCGTGCGCGGCCGGTCCGTCGTGACCCGCCGGCGCACCCGGCAGAACGCGGGGAAGGACGCGGTCGGGGCGGTGCTGGCGGCCCGTCGCCTCGTCGCCAGGTTCGGTCGAGTCCGCCTCGACCACCTCGTGGAGGGCGCCACCGACCGAGGCGCGGCGGTCCGGGCCACCCAGGAGTTGCTGGACCTGCTTGGCGAGATCGACCTCTCCGGACTGGCCCCGTTCGTCGACATCGGGCTCCGGCCCTCGGGCTGCGGGCTCGCGCTGGACGTCGGCCTGGCGGAGGAGAACCTCGACCGGATCTGCGGGCTCGCCCACCGCGTCGGGTGCACCGTCACCCTGGACACCGAGGACCACTCCTCGGTGGACCAGGTCCTGGCCGTCGCCGGCTCGCTGCGCGACCGGTGGCGCGGCCTCGGGGTGGTGCTGCACGCGAACCTCCACCGGACCGTCGAGGACTGCGTGGCGCACTCGCGCGCCGGTTCCCGGGTCGTGCTGAGCCCGGCGTCCCACCCCGAGTCGGCGTCGGTCGCGGTGTCCGACCCCCACGAGGTCGACCTCCAGTACGTGCGCTGTGCCCGCGCCCTCCTCGCCGGTGCCTGCCGGCCGGTGTTCGCCGTGCCCGGCCCCCGGCTGCTCGGCGTCGTGGTCGGCGCGGCGCGGTGGCACCGCCGGGAGGTCGGCTCGTTCGAATGCCAGGTGCCCGCCGGGCTGCCGGCCTCGGAGCGTCGCCGCTTGACTGAGGCGGGGGTTGCGCTGCGCGCGGTCGTGCCGTTCGGGGTGGACGAGGGGGCGCCGGTCGCCCGTCGACCGGGGCGCTGAACTCGGGTTGCTGCCGTCCCAGGCCGGCGTCGTGGTGCTCCCGGGTTCCGCCTCGGCGATGCGCGGCCCCGCACCGGGGCTGTCCGGTGCCGAGGACCGGACCTGCGGGCGGGCGTAGCCAGCGGCCGCCGTTGGTGGCCTGGCACCACCGGCTGGTGTGCCGTTCCCGCGACGCGGTGGGCACGGCAGGCCCGGTCCTCGGGGGTGGTGCTCCGCCTGCGGGCCGCCACGGTGGTCGCCAGTGGCGGACGGGGACGTCAGCTGGGGACGTCGGTGGGCGTGCCCTGATGGCCGGGCACCGGTGCGGGCGTTGGGGCACGGGGGCCGGCGGTGGCGGCGGTACGGTGGGCGACGTGATGAGGCCGGCGGTGGCGAGTCGCGGCGGTCGAGGGCACGGTCGCGAGTCCAAAGGGGACCGGCCGCGCCGGGAAGGGGCGGCCATCACCGGCACCGGCGCCAACGGTGGCGCCGAACCGCCCAAGGTCAAGAAACGGTAACGGCCTTCCATTGGCGCAGGTCGGAAAGGGAAAGCCCCGCGCAAGCGGGGGTGAGCCGCTCGAGACGAAGGAGACATGCTGTGACCAGGTGAAAGCCCCGCGCAAGCGGGGGTGAGCCGGGCCGGCGGATCGTGGTCGGGGCATCGCCGGAGAAAGCCCCGCGCAAGCGGGGGTGAGCCGATCCGGGTGCACCGGTTCGCCGCCGCGCCGTCGAAAGCCCCGCGCAAGCGGGGGTGAGCCGGGCTACCCCCGGGGATCTGAACTCCGCCGTCGGAAAGCCCCGCGCAAGCGGGGGTGAGCCGCAGCGCGACCAGTTCCGCACCCCGCCCGTAGGGAAAGCCCCGCGCAAGCGGGGGTGAGCCGCGCCCGAACCGGTCCGGCGGCGGCGCCGGTGGGAAAGCCCCGCGCAAGCAGGGGTGAGCCGACGACGTGGGCGCGGCAGGCCGCCCTCCAGCTGAAAGTCCCGCGCAAGTGGGTGAGCCGCGTCTCGCGACCGGGTACCCGGTCACCCCTCGGCGGCGGGAAGGAGCGTGTCCGGAGTGATGTTCCGGTCCCGGCACGGGGCTGGTGGTGCGCCCGTGCCGACCCACTGGCCGGGCGGCACAGAACAGCCCCCGGCTCCGCGTGGAGTCGGGGGGCTGGTGGGGCCGTCAGTGCAGGCGACCGGCCTTGACGGCGTCGACCAGGGCCGCGAACGCGGCCCGGTGCACGAGGAGTGTTCCGCCGTCCCGGTTCTTGGTGTCGCGGATGCCGACGACCTCGCTCGCTCCCGTACCGATCTCGACGCAGTTGGACGACGAGACGGATCGTCGAGGTTTGCGCCACCGTGTCACAGCTCGCCCTCCAGTGCGCGCAGCCGCGTCCGCGACTCCTCCTCCGACAGGGCCACGCCGAGCAGGTGGTCTCTCGTCGCGACCACGGGTGCGACGTCCCGTTCGCTGTACAGCCAGGTGGATGACCGGTAGTGCTCCAGGTGCACGACCGCCGGCGCGTCATCGAACTCGATGATCTCGATCCCGCCGACCAGGCCCCGGTAGAAGCCCCGCTCGGCGGGGATGACGCGGACCGTCACGGCGGGCAGCCGTGACCACTCGCGCAACGCGGACAGCTGGCCGCGACGGACGTCGACCCCGCCGGGCGGTGTGGTCCTCCGAAGCGCCAGCTCGTCGATGATCGCCAGGTAACCCACCTCGCCGCCGAGGACGTGGGCCCGCCGACGTTCCCTCATCGCGAGTGCCTGGTCCATGTCGATCGTCGGCGTCTCCCCGTGCGCCAGCAGCGCTGCGGCGTACTCCCGCGTCTGGAGCGGGCCGGGGACGAGGACCGGGTGGATCTCGGTGATGGAGCTGGCGTCGCGTTCGTAGCGTTCCAGATCGGTCAACGATTCGGCGATCTCGTCGGCGCCGACCGGAGACCACTGCTGGACGGTGACGGTGTCGACCAGTTCTCCCAGCTCGGCGCGGAGCGCGCCGGGCGGGTCGTAGAGCTCGATCATCCGGGCGACGGCGCCGGCGTCCGGTGTCCGTGAACCCCGCTCAGATCGGGATATCAGCGACTGGCTGACTCCCAGCTGTCGGGCTGCCTGCTGCTGGCTCAGGCCCGCTGCGGTGCGGGCTTGTGCCAGGGCGCGGCCCAAGGCCAGGACTGCCGGCGAGCGCGCCATGCTGCCGTCCTTTCATGCTTACGGGTTATTCGCTGACTGTCGATTCGCACTAGTCGACTGAGTCGCGACCGGTTATGACGGAATGAGAAGTCGCGGTTAGGGATTGAGGTTAGCGCACGAGTGGATCGCTTCTTACCGGTGTGAACGTCGTCGTACCGGCTGTCCTCGTGGTCGTCGTCGCGGTCCTGGTCGAATACCACGTCGACGGTTCTGGGCAGCACAGCAACCCGGACCCGAAAATGGTGGTCTCCTCTTGGTCAGCTGTTCCGTTCGACCCGTCCGTCCCACTGTTCTTCCCGCCGTCGGCGTCGCTACCGATCGAGCAGGTGCGCCGGGCCGTCGCGGAGTATTTCCAGATAGGCCGCCGGCCGGAGTGCGTCCAGTGGCAGCCGGGGGACTGGTACTGAGAACGCCCGCGCCCGCCTGGTGGGCGAGTCCGGCGATGACGAAGCAGGTGCCGTCCCGGTCGCGGCGCCGCCGGTGTGGTGCGGGAAAGCCCGCGCGAGCGGGGGTCGAGCCCGACGATGTCGGCTGATCGCTGTCGTGGCCGAGAGGCCCCACGCAGGCGTTCGGGGGGCCGGGTCCCGCGCCCCGGCGAGAATCCCACCGATCGGGCGGGCTCGGCGGGAACGCGTGCGTCGGCGGAGCGCGAGCTGGCAGGCTCACCCTCCATGAGTTCTATCGCAGTACTCGGTGCGGGCAAGATCGGCGAGGCGTTGCTCTCCGGCCTGATCCGAGCCGGACACCAGCCCGACACGCTCTCCTTCACCGAGCGCCACCCGGGCCGGGCGAAGGAGCTGGCGGGGCGGCACGGGGTTGACGCGGTGGCGGTCGCCGAGGCAGCCGTGAATGCCGACGTCCTGGTGGTGGCGGTGAAACCGCAGGACATCGAGCCGCTGCTCGACGACCTGAGCGGCTCGGTGGCCGAACGCCCGGCGGACAGGGGCCTCCCGCTGGTGGTCTCGCTCTGCGCGGGCCTGCCCACCGCCCTCTACGAGAGCAGGTTGCCGCCGGGCACGCCGGTGGTGCGGGCGATGCCGAACACGCCGATGCTGGTGGGTGAGGCGATGAGCGTCATCTCGGCCGGTAGCCACGCGTCCGAGGACGACCTCTCGCTGGTGGAGGAACTGCTGGCGAGCGTGGGCCGGGTCCTGCGGGTCCCCGAGGAACAGCAGGACGCCGTGACCGCGCTGTCCGGTTCCGGCCCGGCCTACTTCTTCTACCTCGTCGAGGCGATGATCGACGCGGGCATCCTGCTCGGACTGCCCAGGGCGGCGGCGGCCGAGCTGATCATCCAGTCGGCGGTGGGCGCGGCCACCATGCTCCGTGGATCGGAGAGCCATCCCGTCATCCTCCGGGAGGCCGTCACGTCTCCGGCCGGCACGACGATCGCCGGGATCAGGGAACTGGAGAAGCACGGCGTGCGGGCGGCGATGATCGACGCGATCGAGGCGGCCAGGGACCGGTCGGTGGAACTGGGCAGAGCCCACGAGGGAACCGGGAGCTGACCCGGGTCCGGCCTGGTCAGCGCGGCTCCCGCCGGTCGTGCGCCCCTCGGCCGCCTCGCTCGTGCGTCGCAGGAACACCAGGGGCACCGTTACCCTCGACAGCAGCACGTGCGTGTCGGTACCGCTGGGAGGGGAAGCCCGGCGGCGCGGCAGGTGCCGAAGGAAACGGTGGCTATGTTGACGCAAAGGGAGCATGACAACGGATTCGGCCAGGTTCGATTCCTGACTGTCGCCGAAGTGGCGGCGATGATGCGAGTGTCCAAGATGACGGTCTACCGACTGGTCCATTCGGGTGAACTGCCCGCGGTGCGGGTCGGCAGGTCGTTCCGCGTCCCGGAGAAGACCGTGCACGCCTATCTCCAGAAGTCGTACTACGACGTGGGATGAGCGAGCGTCCGGCTGCCGGCCGTCCGGTCGGCAGCCGGGTCACTCCACCAGGCGCCGCGTCCACCACCGCCCGCGTCGCTCCCGAACGCGTCCACCGATCGTTCCCGGAACCGTGCTCGTCCCCCGGCCCACCGGCGCGGGAGGGCGCGATCCGTCTCGGCGCCCGCGCGGCGCCGGAAACCCGGCCCGGCGCGTCCCGTGCCCCCGCCCCGCCCCGGTGGCCGACGCCGGCGCCCGGACAGGGCTGCGAGGACCGGCTACCGACCCGGGTACGCTGGTAGGCCGTTCGCACCCGACGTGTTCCCGCGGTCCTCGACTCGCGGTTCGCGTGGTGCGAGGAACGCACCAAGAGACGATGAGAACTGCGAGGGACCCGTATGGGCTCGGTCATCAAGAAGCGTCGCAAGCGGATGTCCAAGAAGAAGCACCGCAAGCTGCTCCGCAGGACCCGCGTGCAGCGGCGCAAGCTCGGCAAGTGAGTCCGAGCCGGCCGGTCCGCCCCGCAGGTGGCCCACCGCGACGCCCAGCGGCGTCGCGGTGGCGGCTCCGCGCGTCATGGGCGACCGGCCGGCCGGCGCCGTCCACCCGGCTCGTCCGTTCCCCGCGGGGCGGTGGGCGTCCGGGTGAACCGATCGGCCGCCCGTGACCCGGCTCAGCCCGCCGGATTGCGCCGATCGAGTGGAACGGTCACCCGTCGGTTGTCGCGGCCCTCGTGACGTCTCGTAGCCTGGCACCAGCGGTCTCGTCGGCGATCCAGCGAGGTGTCGGCCGCGACCCGGTCCGTCTGGACGGGTGCCGCCGTGGTCCCGACACCACGTGATGGGAGCCAGACCATGACACCTCGCGTCGTCCTGGTGACCGGTGTGAACGGGTTCCTGGGAGCCCAGCTCGCGATGCGGCTGGCGTCCGACCCGGACATCGAGCGCGTGCTGTGCGTGGACACCGTTCCCCCCTCCCCCGAGGTCCGGCGGAGGCTGGGCAGGGCGGAGTTCATCCGCGCCGACATCAGGAACAGGCTGATCGCCAAGGTGATCGCCGCCGCCCGGGTGGACACGGTCGTGCACACCTCGGTCAGCCCGGAACCCGTTGGTGGCGGTCGCGCGCTCAACAAGGAACTCAACGTCATCGGCACGATGCAGCTCCTCGCCGCCTGCCAGACCTCGCCGCTGGTCCGCAGGGTGGTCCTGAAGTCGACGAGCGCCGTCTACGGCAGCAGCCCCCGGGATCCGGCGGTCTTCACCGAGCGGACGGAACCGCGCGAACTGCCCAGCGGCGGCTACGCCAAGGACGCCGCCGAGATCGAGGGCTACCTGCGGGGCTTCGCGCGACGGCGGCCCGACGTCGTCACCACCACGCTCCGTTTCAGCAACTTCCTCGGCCCCCGGGCCGACACCGTCCTGTCCCGGTACTTCGCGCTGCCGGCGGTACCCGTTCCCCTCGGTCACGATCCCCGCCTCCAACTCGTGCACACCGAGGACGCCGTCGCGGTCACCCGACTCGCCACCCTCACCGACCTGCCGGGCGTGTACAACGTGGCGGGTGACGGCGTGCTGACGCTCACCCAGGCCGTGCGCAGGGCGGGCAGGCTGCCGGTGGCGCTGCCCAGGCCGGCGCTGCGCCCGGTCGGCGGTGTGCTGCGCCGGCTGGTCCCGCTCGGTTGGCCGCCGGAGTCCGGGACCCCGGACTTCGGTCAGGTGATGGACACCACCTCCCTGCGGGAGAACGCCGGTTTCGTGCCGCGGTGGTCGACGGCCCAGGTGTTTGATGACTTCGTGCGGGGCCGGGGGCTGCGCCCGTGGGTGGACGCGGACCGGTTGGGTGAGGGGTGGGAGCGGATCCGGGCCGCGACCGTGCTCGGACGACGCTGAACCGGCGGCG
>NZ_AGVX02000174.1 GCF_000239155.1 Actinoalloteichus spitiensis RMV-1378 | reverse complement strand
TGCCACGCCCCGCGCCAGCGGCGGGCGGCCCTCCATCCGGGCCGCTCGCCGAACGCGCAAGACGGGAAAATCGTACGGACGGACTCACGTGCGCCTCACAACTCCTCCGCTGCCGCGTGGCGCCCGCGCCCGCTGTCCGCGATTGGTACAGCGGGTGTCCTTCCTGGTGTGGTGCTCAGCTCCCTAGGTCGACGTTCTCGGTGGTGCCTGCCGGACAACCGCCCCGACTGATCGCCCGTTCCGGGCGAAACCGGTTGCTACCAGTGGCAAGCCGCCGGAACAACCGTACCGGTTCTCCGGGGTGCTTCCCGCGATCCTCGGGGGCGCGTACCGGGCGCACGCCCTCGCCGCGCCGCCCGTGGTCGACCGCGTGGCACCAGGGGCGGACGGTGGGCCGGGGGGTAGATCGGCAGTGGTACGCCGCCGCGTCTTCTCCCTGCTTACCCCGTACTTAGCGGACATTTCACACCGTCGTGGGCGGGGGGCCGCCCGGCGGCCGGACCGGGCCGGGTGGCCCCCGGATGGCGTGGGGATCAGAAGACGTCCGACGGGGTGTACCGTCCCCACACCTCCCGGAGACAGTGACAGACCTCACCCACGGTCGCCCTGGCGGCGAGGGCCTTCCTCATCGGCGGCAGCACGTTCTCCCGGCCGCTGGCCGCCTCCCGGAGCTCCGCCAACGCCACGCGCACCGCCTCGCCGTCACGCTCCGCACGCAGCTCCGCGAGCCGCCGGGACTGCGTCCGCTCGATGTCCGGATCCACCCGCAGCGGCTCGTAGGGCTCCTCGGCGTCCACGGTGTACCGGTTCAGGCCCACGACGACGCGGTCGCCTGAGTCGATGTCGAGGGCGTTCTGGTACGCGGTCCGCTCGATCTCGCCCTTCTGGAAGCCCTGCTCGATGGCGGCCACCGCCCCGCCCCGCTCCTCGACCTTGCCCATCAGCTCCACCACGGCGCGTTCCACCTCGTCGGTCATCGCCTCGACCGCGTACGAGCCGGCGAAGGGGTCGACGGTGGAGGTCAGGTCCGTCTCGTTGGCCAGCACCTGCTGGGTGCGCAGGGCCAGCCGGGCGGCCTTCTCGGTCGGCAGCGCGATGGCCTCGTCGTAGGAGTTGGTGTGCAGGGACTGGGTCCCGCCGAGCACGGCAGCGATGGCCTGCACCGTCACCCGCACCATGTTGACCTCGGGCTGCTGCGCGGTCAGCTGCACACCCGCGGTCTGCGTGTGGAACCGCAGCGTCCAGGACTTCGGGTTCGTCGCCCCGAACTCCTCGCGCATCAGTCGGGCCCAGATCCGCCGAGCCGCGCGGAACTTCGCCACCTCCTCCAACAGGCTGGTCCTGGAGACGAAGAAGAACGCCAGGCGGGGCGCGAAGTCGTCCACCCGCAGTCCGGCGTCGATGGCCGCCCGCACGTACTCCACGCCGTTGGCGAGCGTGAACGCGATCTCCTGCGCGGGAGTGGCCCCGGCCTCGGCCATGTGGTAGCCGGAGATCGAGATGGTGTTCCACCGGGGGAGTTCCGCCCGGCAGTACGCGAAGATGTCGGTGATCAGGCGGAGCGAGTGGGCCGGCGGGTAGATGTAGGTCCCCCGGGCGATGTACTCCTTGAGGACGTCGTTCTGGATGGTGCCGGTGAGGGTGGCCGGGTCGACGCCCTGCTCCTCGGCGACCAGTTGGTAGAGCAGCAGCAGCACGGCGGCGGGCGCGTTGATGGTCATCGACGTGGAGACCTCGCCGAGCGGGATGCCCGCGAAGAGGCGCCGCATGTCCTCGATCGAGTCGATCGCGACCCCCACCTTGCCGACCTCACCGTGGGCGACCGGCTCGTCGGAGTCGTATCCCATCTGGGTGGGCAGGTCGAACGCCACCGAGAGGCCGGTGGTGCCAGCCCTGATCAACTGGTGGTAGCGCGCGTTCGACTCGGTGGCGGTGCCGAAGCCCGCGTACTGCCGCATCGTCCACGGCCGCTGGGTGTACATCGTGGGGTACACGCCCCGGGTGAAGGGATAGGCGCCCGGCTCCCCGACCCGGTCGGCCAGCCCGTCCCGGACATCGGACGGCCCGTAGACCGGTTTCACCTCGAACCCGGACTCGGCTCGTTTCTCGGCGGACATCGGACGCCTCCTCGTGGTAGGGGTGCTCGCTGGTGGGTGGCTGGCGGGACGGGGTGGTACCGAGGCGGCGAGGGTAACGCCGCCTCCCGGTTCACCGGCCCCGGTCAGAGGCCGGCCGGACCACCGGGTGACCGGATCCTGGGCGGGCGGGGCGGACGGCGCGTCCCGCCGGTCGGGAGTGGCCAGCCGCCGGGCGGCACGAGCTGGTCGTCGTGACCGCCTCCCTGATCTTGTCTCCACGGCGACGAGGCCCGCAGAATGACGGCGGGCGGCGCGCGCCCACCCCCCAGCCCTGGTTCGAGATCACCCCGCTCGGACCGTCGGATCCAAGAACAGGCTCGTACCGTGGTCTGTATCGCACAGTGCACAGTCGAGTACAACGCATGGAGAATGTGTCCGTGGCCACCACAGACTCGGAAGATCCCGCAACTCCTCGTGTGATCGCCGGCCGGTACCGGCTCCGCCGGGTGTCAGGGAAGGGCGCCACCGGCATCGTCTGGGTCGCCTACGACGAGTTCCTGCGCAGACAGGTCGCGCTGAAGGAGGTGCTGCTGCCCCAGGGCGTGCCGGCTCCCGAGGCCGACGCCATGCGGGAACGCACGATGCGCGAGGCGCGGGCCAACGCCGTGCTCTCCCACCCCAACGTGGTGACCCTCTACGACGTGGTGCGGCACGAGGGCGAGCCCTTCGTCGTCATGGAGCTCGTGCTCGCGCACAGCCTCGCCGCGGTGCTGCGCCACCACGGCCCGATCAACGAGCAGCAGGCCGCCGTGGTGGGGGACGCCATCGCGGCGGCGCTGGAGGCGGCGCACCGGGCCGGTATCACCCACCGGGACGTCAAACCCGGGAACGTGCTGGTCAACCAGGACGGCTGGACCAAACTCACCGACTTCGGCATCGCGCGCAACGTCACGGAGAGCACCCTCACCGCCACCGGCCTGCTGCTGGGGACGCCGTCCTACATCGCGCCCGAGGTCGCCACGGGGCGCGGGGTCAGCCCCGCGGCCGACCTGTGGGGGCTGGGAGCGACGTTGTACGCGGCGATGGAGGGGCGCCCGCCCTACGACGCCGGGGGCGACCCGCTGGCCACGGTCACCGAGGTGGTGCACGGCCCGGTTCCCCAGGCGAGCCGCGGTGGCACCATCGCCGAGATCATCAGTGGCCTGATGGTCAAGGCCCCGGCCAAGCGGATGCCGTTGGCCGAGGTGCGCCGGCGACTCGCGCCGTTGTTGCCCAAGTCCGGGGTGAACGTGTTCGAGGACGTCGACATGCCCGATCCCAGTGCGGCCGAGCCGCCGTCCACGGGAACCCGGGGACCGGGGGGGACCAGGTCGGGCACCCGGGGGGCCGGCGGAACCCGGTCCGGTGCGCGCGGTGGCCCGGGCACCCGCTCACAGGCGTTGAGCCGGCCGCCGACGGCGACGGGTGCGGCCGGCCTGAACCCCCCCACCGCGGGGGCGACGGGCGGCTGGTCCCCCGCGGGTCGACGTCCGGGGGGCCGGCGTCCCACCGCGCAGTCCACCGGCGCGCTCGGAGCCCACACCGGGGCGTTGGGGGGCCTGGGGGTCGACGACGACTCCTCGCCGATCCGAGCGCTCGACGACTCGGCGCCGCTGGCCGCCGATCCCGGTCCGCTGCCCTTCCCCGTTCGCGACACCGGCGGTCAGCCGGGTGCCGAGGAGACCTCCCCGCCCGCGCCGTTGGCCGCCGACCCTGGCCCGCTGCCGTTCACGCCCGCTCCCCCCACGGGGGACCCGGGCGCGACCTCGGACGGGCGTGGCGGCCGACCGCCGGCTCCCTCGGACACGGCGGGCTCGGGACCGGGCCGCCGGGTGGGTGCTCCCCGCCTCGGCCGGGGCGGGATGATGCTCGCGGTTCCGCTGTTCCTCGTCGCGGCGCTGGTGGGTTTCGCGCTCGTCAGGACCGTCGCCGGCGAATCCGTGCTGCCGACCGAGGTCGCCCGGGCTCCCGAACCGGGGCAGGGCAGCATCGACGCACCGACCCTCGACCTCGCCTCGGACCGCGCGGTGGGCCAGGACACCGCGCCCACCGAGGGCCGGTTCGAACTGATGCTCCCCGAGGGGTGGGGCCGGTTCCAGGAACAGCGGCAGTACCCGGAGCTGCCCGACAGCTCCATCACCCGGTACGTCTCCGAGGACGGCGCCAGCACCGTCGCGGTGGAGTGGTTCGCGGATTTCTTCCCGGACCACACCTTGGACGACTACGTGAACCGCCTGCCGGAGCTGACGGCGGGAAGTGGCGGCCAGTTCGTTCCGGGGCTCGACGTCCCCGTCGAGACCGAGCGGGAACCGGCCGGAGCCGAGCCGGCCCGTGAGCTCACCTACCGACTCGTCGACTCCGGTCTCCTCCGGGAACCGGAGGGGGCGGAGCAGCGGCGGACGGTCTACGTGCGGCTGCTGCCCCGGGGCGACGACCTGTGGTTGGTCTCGGTCTCGGTGGACACGCGGTCGGAGACGGCGGGCCGTACGGAACTGTTCGACCAGATCGCCCCCAGTTTCACCACCCTCGCCTGAACCGGAGAACCCGGTGGCCCCGGACCGGTGGTCGGAGGCCTTAAGCTTCGCCCTGTGACGGCGAGTGACGCAGGCACCGCGACGGTGCGGACCGACGAGTCAACGGTGACGGGCGGGGCGGCCCCCGCCGACCAGCACACCCCCGAGGCGGTGGCCGGGCGGGCAGCGGAGGAGCTGGCCGCCCGGACCGGTGTGGACGAGCACGAGGTGGCCGTGGTCCTCGGCTCGGGCTGGCGCCCGGCGGCCGAGGAGCTGGGCGACCCGGTCGCCGAGGTGCCGATGGCGGAGCTGCCCGGCTTCGTGCCGCCGGCCGTCGCCGGGCACGGCGGCGCGATCCGGTCCGTCCGCCTCGGCGGGTCCCGGGTGCTGGTGCTGCTCGGCCGCACGCACCTCTACGAGGGCCGGGGTGTCGCGCCGGTCGTGCACGGGGTGCGCACCGCCGTGGCGGCGGGCGCCCGCACGGTCGTGCTCACCAACGCGGCCGGTGGTCTGCGCGGCGACCTCAACGTCGGCCAGGCCGTGCTGATCCGCGACCACCTCAACCTGACCGCGCTCTCCCCGCTGGTGGGGCCTCGGTTCGTGGACCTCACCGACCTGTACTCCGCCCGACTGCGCGCGTTGGCCGCCGAGCTCGACCCGACGCTCACCGAGGGGGTGTACGCCCAGCTGCCCGGCCCCCACTACGAGACGCCGGCGGAGATCGGGATGCTCCGCACGCTGGGCGCCGACCTGGTGGGCATGTCGACGGCGCTGGAGGCGATCGCGGCCAGGGCCGCCGGGGCCGAGGTGTTGGGCCTGTCGCTGGTGACGAACCTGGCGGCCGGTACCACCGGCGAGCCGCTGAACCACGAGGAGGTCGTGGCGGAGGGACGTGCCGCCGCCACCCGGCTGGGCGGGCTGCTCGCGCGTCTGGTGGGCCGGTTGTGAGCGGCCTCGACCCGGCGCTGCGCACCGCCGCGATGCGGTGGGCGGCCGAGGACGTGGACGAGGACGACCGCGTCGAGCTGCAACGCGTGCTCGCCTCGGCGATGGCCGGTGACGAGTCGGCGAAGGCGGAGCTGGCAGACCGGTTGTCCGGCCCGCTGACCTTCGGCACCGCCGGGCTGCGCGGCCCGCTGCGCGCCGGTCCCAACGGCATGAACCGGTCGGTCGTCATCCGTGCCACGGCCGGTGTCGCCGCCTGGCTGACCGCCCACGGACATGCCGGTGGGGTGGTCGTCGTCGGCCGGGACGCGCGGCACGGGTCCGAGCGGTTCGCGACCGACGCGGCGGGGGTGCTGGCCGCGGCGGGTTTCGACACCCGGCTGCTGCCCGGTCCGCTGCCCACCCCGTTGCTCGCCGGCGCGGTCCGGCGGTTGGGCGCGGTGGCGGGCGTCCAGATCACGGCCTCGCACAACCCGCCGGCCGACAACGGGTACAAGCTGTACGACGGTGAGGGCACCCAGATCGTGCCCCCGGCCGACTCCGAGGTGGAGGCCGCCATCGAGCGGGTCGGTCCCGCCTTCACCGTGCCGCTGTCCCAGGACTGGCGGGTGGAGGAACGCGACCTCCTCTCCGAGTACCTCACGCACGTCGGAACGCTGCCGAGGGGCAGCGCCCGGGACCTGCGGATCGCGGCCACCCCGATGCACGGGGTGGGCGGCGAACCGCTGGTGCGCGCACTGGCCGCCGCGGGTTTCCACGACGTCCACCTCGTCCCGGAACAGGCGGAACCCGATCCCGACTTCTCGACGGTGGCCTTCCCCAACCCCGAGGAGCCGGGGGCCACCGACCTGCTCCTGGCCCTCGCGGAGCGGGTCGACGCCGACCTCGCGATCGCGCTCGACCCGGACGCCGACCGCTGCGCGGTCGGTGCCCGCCGGCCCGGGGGTGGTTGGCGGATGCTCCGGGGGGACGAGACCGGTGCCCTGCTCGCCGAGCACGTGCTGGCCACGCTGGACCGTGCCGCGCACCCCGACCCGCTGGTGGCGACGACGATCGTCTCCTCGTCGATGCTGGCCTCGATCGCCGCCGCCCACGGCGCCCGCTACGACGAGACCCTGACGGGTTTCAAGTGGCTGGTGCGGGCGGGGGACGGCCGGGGCACCGGCCTGGTCTTCGCCTACGAGGAGGCCCTGGGGCTGTCGGTCGACCCCGAGGTGGTCCGGGACAAGGACGGCCTGTCCGCCGCGGTGCTCGCCGCGGACCTCGCGGCCACGAGGAAGGCCGCCGGTAGCGATCTCTTCGCCGCGCTCGACGAGCTCGCCGCGCGGCACGGCGTGCATCTGACCGACCAGGTGTCGATCCGGGTGACCGACCAGGCGGAACGGGCGAGGCTGGTGGCGGGGGG